>NZ_PNDV01000118.1:0-10638 GCF_005930865.1 Pseudoalteromonas sp. S554
GGTCACTCAGTTTCAATTGAGACTCTAATTTGTTTGCCTCACTTAGCGAACTAAGCTTGGCTGTTAGAACTCAATCTGTACGAGTGCCCACACAGATGATTGCTTTATATTGTTAAAGAACGTTTGAGTTGCCTTAGCGACTCAAGGGAAGCGAATCTTACGCTTTCCTGTGTTTTTGTCAACACTTAATTTTAAATTTTATAAAAATCTAAACTTAAGTTTTACTCGACTCACTAAGTGGTTTGCTTGCCTCGCTAAGCGTTGCCTGCTCTGCCGTCTCAGTGGGGTCGCATTATAGGGAGATCCGAAAACAGATCAACCCTTTTTTGAAGAAAACTTGAAAAAACATACTGTTCGATGAGTATTTGAGCTAAACACACTAAAAAAACAACATTGCTTTCATTTTATTAACATGTATCGTCAATTTTGCTTTGAAACAGTAGGCTAAGATCCGACGATCTTCATATACAAACTCACTCCCCACAAGATCACAAGGATCATTAGTGAAAGCGTGACGGCTGCAGAGCCCATATCTTTTGCCCTGCCTGACAAAACATGTAGTTCTGTGCTTACACGATCTGTTAGTGCTTCAATTGCTGAGTTTAATAACTCAACAATTAATACCACTAACAGTGAGCACATAAGAATTGCCCAATGAAGTAATGAAGATGCCAGCAGAAATGAAAAAGGAAAAAGGATTATGCAGATCAGTAGCTCTTGCCTGAATGCAGCTTCTTCTTTAAACGCTGCTTTAAATCCTAGATAGGAGCAGTATGTGGCTTTAAATACACGCTTGAACCCTAATCCATTTGGTTTGAATACATCTTTCATTAAATAAGCTCTTTAAAAGGTCAAAAGAAAGCCCCGCAATGCGAGGCTTTATATTTTAGGCTACGCCGTATTTATCACGATACGCTTTTACTGATACTAAATGTTCACCCATTGTCCCTTGGTTTTCAAGGTAACTAATTAAATCAGCAAGTTTAACAATAGAGATTACCTGTGTATTAAAGTCGCGCTCAACCTCTTGAATAGCAGAGAGCTCAGCTTTACCTTTTTCCTGACGATCTAGTGCTATTAATACACCACTTAAGTCTGCGCCATTATCTGCGATGATTTCCATTGATTCGCGAATTGCGGTACCCGCCGTGATCACATCATCCACCAGCATGATTTTACCATTTAATGGTGAGCCTACTAATGTACCGCCTTCACCATGCGCTTTTTTCTCTTTGCGGTTAAAGCAATAAGGTACATCTTTGTTGTAATGATCTGCTAATGCTACAGCTGTGGTGGTAGCGATTGGAATACCTTTATAAGCTGGTCCAAATAAAACATCATATTCTATAGCCGCATCTTCTAGAGCTGCAGCATAAAAACGGCCTAACCGTGCTAAATCACGTCCAGTGTTAAATAAGCCTGCATTAAAGAAGTATGGACTAGTACGGCCTGATTTAAGGGTAAACTCACCAAACTTCAGTACCTGCTTTTCTAGCGCAAATTCAATAAATTCTTTTTGGTAATCTTTCATTTTTTGCTACCTACTTATTTATGCTAATGCTTGCTTTTGAACGTCAATGATCTCTCTAATAGAGTGTTTTGCTAATGTAAGTAACTCATCAAGCTCATCAAACGAAAACGGTTCGCCCTCTGCCGTGCCTTGAACTTCAATAATTTTACCTGTTTCAGTTAAAATTACATTCATATCAGTTTCTGCCGCTGAGTCTTCAATATATTCTAAATCACTTATAGCTTGGCCCTTATATATGCCAACTGAAATCGCAGCAATCATATGCTTAAGCGGGTTTGAATTAATCATACCCTTGGCACGCATGTGGGTTAGTGCATCGACAAGTGCAACACAAGCACCGCTTATTGATGCTGTGCGTGTTCCACCATCGGCCTGAATGACATCACAATCAATAGTAATTGTGTTTTCGCCAAGTGCTTTTAAATCAACTGCAGCGCGAAGTGCACGTGCGATCAAACGTTGAATTTCCATTGTTCGGCCACCTTGCTTACCACGAGACGCTTCACGAGCATTGCGCGTGTGTGTTGACCTTGGAAGCATGCCGTACTCAGCATTTATCCATCCCTTACCTTGGCCTTTCATGAAACGCGGAACGCCCGATTCAACCGTAGCTGTACAAAGTACTTTGGTATTACCAAATTCAACAAGTACAGACCCTTCTGCATGTAAAGTATAATTACGTGTAAATGATACGGGTCTAATTTGATTTGGTGTTCTTTGGCTTGGACGCATTGACGATCCCCTTAATTCATAATTTGCCACATTATAAGTGTATGTGAGTACAGATACCATGCTGATTTAACAAATACCTGGTTGCAAAACATTCAGCTACTTAAATTTTCCCTAGAGGTTGGAGAGTGTTTCGGTATAATAATAATTAATTATGTATTATAAAACTTAGGAAACCATCCATGATCCACAGTATGACAGCTTATGCGCGTCGCGAGATAAAAGGCGATTGGGGCACTGGCACTTGGGAAGTTCGATCAGTTAACCAACGTTACCTTGAAACCTTTATTCGCGCACCAGAGCAATTTCGTGGGATGGAGCCTGTTATTCGTGAACGCTTACGTAAACATCTACAGCGCGGTAAAGTAGAAGTATTTTTAAAGTTTGTTGCAAACCCAGCTCATGTTGGTGAGTTATCAATCAATCAAGCATTGGCTGAACAACTTATAAATAGTGCTAAATGGGTTCAACAGCAAAGTAATGGTGAGATAAACCCTGTTGATATTTTACGCTGGCCTGGTGTAATGGAAGCCGAAGAACTGGATATGGACAGCGTAAACACAGCGCTAATTGCAGGGCTTGATGAAGTAATAGAAGACTTTAAATCAGCACGGGGTGATGAAGGCGCAAATTTAGAAGAGATGATAGCAACTCGCCTTGATGCAATTATAGAGCAAGTAAACACTGTAGAAACTCACATGCCAGAAATTACTAAATGGCAACGTGAGAAACTTGAACAAAAATTGGAAGATTTAACGACAAATATTGACGAGTCTCGTCTTGAGCAAGAACTAATTTATCTGGCACAAAAACAAGATGTAGCTGAAGAGCTAGATCGCTTAAAGTCTCATGTTAAAGAAACTAAAAAAATTCTTAAAAAAGGCGGCGCATGTGGCCGTCGCTTAGATTTCATGATGCAAGAGTTTAACCGAGAAGCAAATACCCTCGCTTCTAAGTCTATTAATAGCGATATTACTAATGCGGCGGTCGAGCTTAAAGTTTTAATTGAACAAATGCGTGAGCAGATCCAAAATATAGAATAATATCCATTTGAGTCCAAACACCTCCGCCAGAGCCCAGTCATACTGGGCTTTTGTGTTTTTAGCGTCCAAATTATTTTGAATAATTTAGGCCAAAAATACAAAAAAGTGGTAGTGCGAGTGGTAGTTCGGTGGTGACCCGAGTGGTGACCCACTAGCCGAGTCACCAATGTCGTCCAAATAACCCTATTATTTTGGAGGATATAAATGTTAACCGAAGCGCAACTAAAATCTATCATTAAAAAGGCCGCCCCTGTTCGGGGAATAGGAGATAAGGATGGCCTGTTTTTCTCATTGACCAAATCGGGATATGCCAGTTTTAAATTCCGCTATCAGATAAATGGTCGGCGAGCCATTATCACCATCGGGCCATATCCTGCACTTTCTCTGAAAGAAGCTAGGCAGAAAGCAGTGGCTCTTCGCCACCAGCTAGCTAACGATATTGATCCAGCTATGGAAAAGCGAAGAGCTGAACATCAAGCAAGACAGACTTTAGATGCCGTATTTGAGCACTACTTTGAAACCATCATCGAATCACGCTACTCACATGCAGGTCGTTTAAAGCGCCTTTATGAAATGAATCTAAAAAAGCCATTGGGCAAGCGAAGTATATCGGAGATAAATGGCTTGGAGATTTCGGATGTACTGCAGAAAATCAAAAAAGGCACACGAACAAAGGCACCGAGACCTTCGATAGCAAATAAATCGCTTTATTTACTGAAGGCGTTATTTAAACATGCTGTTAAGCTCGATTTAATTCGTCATAACCTAGCCCTATCCTTCACAGCTATGGACGCAGGCGGTGAAGAAAGACCAAAAGATACCTATTTAAACGAAAAACAAATCAGACAGTTTTTCGACATAGCCGAAGCAGCAGGCACCGCCTTTAGTAGAGATAACTACCTAGCAACCTGCTTGCTGTTTTGTACGGCAACTAGAAAGATGGAACTGTTAGGCGCTAAGTGGGAAGAATTCGACTTTGACGAGTTGTTGTGGACAATTCCAGCGGAGCGCACAAAACCACGCCGAGAGTTCTTAGTTCCACTCTCACCACAAGTCATCGTTTGGCTTGATGAACTAAAAATAAGAGCCTGTGGCAGCGAGTATGTGTTTCCGGCAAGAAAGCAAAGCCGTATACCTCATGTCTACCACGACACGTTAAACCACGCATTTAAAGCTCTGAACCTGCCATTTGCGCTGGCACCACATGATATCCGAAGAACAACAAGGACATTATTGGCAAAACTAGGCGTATCGGATCAGGTCGCTGAAATATGCTTAAATCACAAGCTCCCTAAGATGCAGCACATCTATAACAAGTATTCTTTCTTGCCAGAAAAACGAGAGGCACTGTTGATGTTATCTGAAGCTTTTTACGAATGCTTATCTAGAGCGGAGTAAGATATGAAACGATTAACAGATAAGAGGCTTGTTGAAACAATCCAAGACTTAAAACATTGGGATGGTTATCCGCCGACCACAGAATATATCGTTCAAACTTTTCCCATGCTGGAAGAAAAAACGGTTAGGCGTGCTTTAATTAGGGCGTGTAATAGAGGAAAGATCCAAAAACAAGGAAACCACTGGTATCCATGTAATTAAGTGAAAGCTGAATTTCGGTTTAATTAGCTAGTAGCAGCCTAGTTAAAAGTATCAACTAGCTCAATTTTGCACAGAAACGTGTTATGGACGAAGGACAGTTGTGTGCCACAAGCTGTCATTCGTAACGCCCGCATAATGGGCTTGTTAGGCTTTGTTAATAAATTATTCGCTTGGCACTAGATACTTCATTTCTTCATCAGATAATGTCATCGTAATATTTCTTTCTGAATCAGCTTTAAAGCGCCCTCTAACCCTAACAATCCCTTGTTCAATACCTTCGAGTATTCCTCCATACTCCCCTTTCCAAATTTCACTAGGCAGCCCTTCAACAGATAGCCTCATTGCATCCCAGATAAGAGTAATGTACGAAGGACCACCGTCAAATGATGAAGATACAATTCCAACAAGGTGTCCTTCTTCATTAAAAACAGGGCCGCCACTCATACCACCCAAAGTCTCCATGTCAACTTCTACACAAGGAGATGGCATTCTTTCGCCTCTGCCATGAGGAAAGCAGTTTGTAACAAGGCCCGAAGCTAATAAAGGGCTAACCAAGGTAGAGTCCTCGCCAACCTCACCATCTCGAAACCCAACAGCCCACAATCTACTGCCTATTAAAGGAAGGCACAACTCTAGGGGCACTAGTGATAAAGGGTACTCAACATGAGCTTCAGAATTAAGATCACATGATACTACTGTAAGGTCAGATATTTTCTTTGAGCAGGGATCCCAAGGCTGATAAGTACTTGGCCCTGAACAAGTAACAGTAGACGTTGGCAACCAAGCTCGAGCCTTGCTCTCTGGTAAAAAGGAAAGCAACACAGGGCCGGAGCCTGTTCTGGGGAATTCATCAAATACATGTGAGGCTGTAAGAACTAAACCAGGCCCGATTATTATTCCACTGCCGACACTTTTCAACTTACCATCAAAATAGCCAGCTATAGAAACAATGGCATCACTAGCTTGATGCAAACTATCTAATGAGCCTAACCCGTCATCAGATGAAAACTCTGGACGGCCCCACTTTAGTTCAAGATCTTTCAGTTCGGTATTCTTTTCAGTAATTAAAACTCTGTGCACTTCTTCAACCTTGTATGACTTGTGCGGTGAAATGGATTAAAAGCCTAACGCTCCACTCACCGGAATCTTAGGAGCAAAGCGAGTAAAATTTCTGCGTGCAGTGGCTTGTTATATCACCATGCCTCGGGATTCTCACACCTTGGACATACATAGGAATATGTATCTTCCCATGAAGTCATTTCACCATTAGGCCATGGTGAACCACAAATATCACAATCCACTTCAATATCCTCTGACTCCTCATTTTCACAGCCCTCTAGCGTACACCGATAGCCCGTAGACGAATCATCATTCGGTATCATAGTGTCATTCCCGCAACTCGGGCACGTATAGACGTTCCACTCAATAAACATCCGATGTTTTGGCCTAACTCCAGCAAATAGTAGGTGCTTTTGCTCTGAGACCGATATATTTGCTTCCGAAAGGGCATGTTCGTATTCATCAGCTAATACTTTGAAAATATGAATACGGTCTTCACCCACTTCTTCATCTAAATCGAAAAGAGAAAATATATCTGTAAACTCGGCCAAACCTCTAACTAGTCTGCCGACACAGAGGCGAACCTCTTTAGCGGTAAATTCAAATTCAAAATGCTCAATCGAATTTCTTAGGTCCTTCATCCAATTAATGTCGTCTATGAAATCCTGATCTACAAAGTGATTTCCAGTTATTCCGCATACTTCACTCTTGGCAATTGATAAGGCTTGCTCGACCGTAACCGTATGGGGAGATATATGACCCTGTATTAATTTTCCAAAATCGAAGCCTTCATTTTCAAGAGCATTGAATGCTGACAAGAGGTCTGTTTCATCCGCTTTGGATCTCTTCAAAACTTCTTTATAGCACTTAGAAAAAACCAAATTGTCATCTAGTGTTTGCATGTACATCTTGAGTACTAACTCTATGCTATGGGCCAAGTGAGTTATGGAAAATTTAAACGCCTTTAAATCACCACCCAGTCCTTGTTCATATTTAGCAAGGGCTTCATTAAAGCTATCAATTGCATTAGCCTTAATATCGAATTTGAACTTCACAAAGCACTCCATTTTCTAAGGTGATATAACATGTTTATAGCGAGCTAATCGCGCGTTTTTCTGAATGACTCATTTGTAGCAAACTTCTTAACTAATTGCCATTACAACTAAAATACAGTAGTTCTAGCTTTGTTTCAGGACAAAGACGAGCGATGGGGTCGTTTTCCTGACTATGCAAGAAATATACTTTGACGAAATAGAAAAGCAATGTTGAATGACCGCTGTTCGCTCTTTTGAGTAATTCGCCTAAACACGTCTTGGGGCACAATCAAATCTGGACACAACTGGTTCAGAACTCAAATATGTTAAATCTCTACAGCTAGGTAGTAACAAACATGAACTGCCTTAAATCAGTTAGATAGAAAGCAAACCAGTTTATAAATAGGGAAATTTACGGAGTTAATTGCCGTAAATTAAAAGAATGCTAAACCGCATTTGTATTGAGTTGATAATATGATTGAAAAGCTCTGCTATTACCTGGCTCAACTCCTAATTAAAATACAATCGATACTTTTTTATCGTACTCCCTCTCTATCCCCTACCAAACTTGGCTTGTAAGACCTCAAGCTTTTTTTACTTCTCTTTACACCTCAAGTTACCACTCTGCAAAGCAAACTTTTTGCTGCCATTACTTAGAATTTAGTACAACTCCAAATAGGTTTATGTTTCTGACTTCGTATAACACTGATGACGGAGATCGCGTTGAAAATTAGCAAACGCATAGAACGAGCGAAAAAAGCACTAAAACAACTGCAACTTGAGAAAGGTGATACGTTCAAGTTAACTAAAATTGAGGGGGCCTTATCGATAAAGTCTTTCGAGGGGTGTTTAACCGCAGTCTTTCGTAAGCAAATCAACAAAAACCGTGTATACAAATCATTGGGCGTATTAAATAAAAGCTATTCAATTATGCACGCCGTTTGTGACTGTCTAGAGTATGAAAAATCACTAAAAGAACATGGCTTCATTGATGAGCCATTTTTGGAGCTGCAACAGCGCATTAATTCGATTGAAACACTCGACGACTTAGCTTGTGAATTCTTTTTACACCACGACGAAATTGACTTTCCTGATGATGCCGTTCCTCTTAAAAACCTGCCTGACCTCCAGCAGAAATACTCAACTTATGCTCAAAACATAATAGGCGATGTTTACCTTAAAGTGTTTGATAAAAAGCATCTCATCAAAGTAACCAACCATATTTATGCCAAATCCCCAAAAGCAAACTGCAAACATTGCTCGTTTCATGGCGAATGTGATCAGTGTCGAGATTTAAATGATCACTCTGCTCTTGCTAATCATATCAGGTATACCTTAAGTAGAATCATGGAATTAGGGGTGCAATACAAACTCATTAAAACAAACCCCATCGCTAACATTAAAGCTTCCGATATCGGGTATAAACCTAAACGTAATCGCCGCGCTTTAGTGATGCAAGAACTGAAAACTTTAATCCGTCGATTAGAAGCTGCTATGGAGACCGAACCCGCCAATGTTTGTACGATTTATTTGATACTCCTACTTGGGGTTAGGAAAGAAGAACTGGTCACTGCTAAGTTCAGCGATTTCATGATTGATTTAATACCAATTGAAAACGGCAAAGATTTGCTTGAAGATTTGCAATGGAAGCTGAAAACAACAAAAACAGGAACCAATAGAGCCATGTTTATTACGCCACTAGCGACTGATTTTTTAAATAAGCTGGCTGCGTATAGCAATGGCTCAGATTATTTGTTACCTGCTCGAAAGTCTAATAGCCGCAGTCCACACATACACCACACAACAGTAAATAAATTCATTGACCGCATCGCTGATGATTTAAAATTTGTAGTACATGAACTAAGGCACACCACACGAACGCTGCTGAGCTCCTTAAAAGTAACAGGCGAAGTTGCAGAATCATACATTACTCATTCCTCAAAACTCTACGAGCACGATCCTCTTCACTTATACGATGAAAGAAAAGATGCCGCGATAGGCATCTCAAACTTAATCACAACTCTGATAGAAGAAGTAAAAAAAGAAGATATAAACAATGAAGTCACCATTTAAAAAGGTAGAGCCGCCGCTGACGTTTAATGAAGTCTTGGAGATAATTGGCTATAAAAAATCATGGCTTTATGGCCAAATGAAAGCGGGAAAATTTCCCAAACCGGATCGGAAGGTCGGCAAAAAAAACTTATGGAGTCGTGAAGCTATTGAGCAATATTTAGCGATGAAAGCCATAGAGGAATCGAATAACTCTGACCAAATTTACAATTGGTCAGGAAGCGCTATGACATCCTATCCTGCAATACCTTGCACAATGACGTTCGAGTTTTAATACATGCTCTTAGAGTCGTGTTCAAAACCCTGCGAGATATTGCAGGGTTTTATTCATCTATTCTCTTTTTAAATCAAAGCATTCACACTTTATATGAGTATGTTTCTGCAATACCTCGCAGAAAACACTTCAATTGAAAACCTGTGCCCTATTGCAGGAAAACTGCTTTCCTGCGAGGAATAATATGCAGAGGTAATACCCCTTTGGCGTTACAACATAATGAGGATTAAACAACGGGCGGAGCATAAGGTTATGCTTTGAACTATCTCGCTATAGTGAAATAACAATATCGAGTATTTTTAAATTGATATATATCTTGTCGTTGGATTCTACAAATCAGTGAGTTGATTTTGATTACTTAAAAAAAGTTCCAACTACCTGAGGGTAATTTAAATTGTAAAAGTGAAACTAGAACCAAAAATAAAAATATTGTGTGAATATTGAAAAAATGATGGGACCAGGTCATATCAAAAGAATTGTTTTAGTTAGTCTCTTTAGAAAAAAGTTCGTTTAGCAAGTTCGAATTTTTTACAGAACCAAGAACCAATCAAGACTCACCTGTGAACTCTTGATTCATAACAACTCATTAACTACTGAGTTGCTTGAACAAAATATATTAAAGGCAAGACTATACACTACTTATTTACGCTTATATAAAAGTATGAATGCAACAATCAGTACTAATACACTTATCAAAAATACAGAAATCGTAATAATTGGCACCTTTTCTCCTTAAGTTACCCACCTAAGCTATAAAAATTTAAATCTCACGGCGAACCGCACGAACTGATAGTTGAAAGCCTACAGGGGCTAAAATCTTATTAAGCACTGAGACTCTTGGATCAGTATTGCCTTTTTCAATATCCCTAAGCGTTTTGTCAGACACCTTAATAAACTTCGCATATTGAGTTTGTGTCATACCATACAATTGTGTGCGAACTTGCTTAACTAATTCACCAATAGTGATTACATTGTTGGCAACATCATTTTCTAGCTTCGCAAGAATTTCTTTTCGCTGTTCGGCCGACAAGCTAGCCATTATAAACTTCCACCTCCACTCCAGTAGTTTATTACCGTTTATGGATTAATATTAGCAACCTTTCGGTAACAGTCGACCTAAATAGGAACTCCAATACCGTTTTCAACCTGAAAGTCCTCAGGTTTTCTTAGAGTTTTAGCCAAAAACCTGCCTATTAATTACTTAAGCTCCTTTTGTAACCAAAACAGAGGTATAGCTTATGAAAAATTTTACTAAAGTGCAGCGTATCGCAGTTGCTATGTAACCGTCGGCTAAACCAC
>NZ_PNDV01000119.1:0-13555 GCF_005930865.1 Pseudoalteromonas sp. S554
TGAACTCGGGGCGATTCAGAGCTGCTTTAGTTTTACTATTCCACTAAATTATTCGACTAAGCAAAATGAGTTTGAAATATCACAAATTAGAGCCAAGCGAGCACTTGTTATTGAGAGTTCAGATAGTCAGTTAACATCATTACAAACGCTGCTTTTAGGTTTTGAAGTAAAATTTGACACTGTAAACAACATCAACCAAGTATTAGACCGGCTAGGCATTCTACATGATTACGATTTTATATTTATAGATTGGCGAACTTTAAATTTAAATCATGATAGTGCTGCGCAGTCTTTGCGCAATAAGCTTAAATTAAATGCAAAAAAGCTAATTGTAATAGCGCCTTGTGAAAATAAAGCGCTAAACGAAAGCCTACTAGGGTTTGGTAATAACACTTATAAAGTACTCATAAAACCAATAATTAAAAGTACTTTGCATAACGTACTTTTACAAATTATGCATATAAAAACACTAAAAAAACCAGAATCACAACAGAGCTTAAATACACAAAACACACTACAAAAACTGCAAGGTATTCATATTTTATTGGTTGAAGATAACCCGCTCAATCAACAAGTAGCTACACAAATACTACGTAAAAATGGCTTAATTGTTGATATTGCTAACGATGGCCTTGAGGCATTAGATGCGCTAAAACATAAAACTTACGATGGTGTGTTAATGGACTGCCAAATGCCTAGAATGGATGGTTATAACGCAGCCACAGAAATAAAAAAACAAGCAAAGTTTAAAAATTTACCCATTATTGCAATGACTGCTAATACAAGAGAAACGGATTTATTAAAGGCGCAAGACTGCGGTATGAATGGCTATATTTCAAAGCCCATTAAGGTTGAAAGTATGTTTGAAGTAATAGCAAAGTGGGTGTGTATTTAATTTTTTTGAGTTGTTTACTTAATAAGCTGGTGAGGTAAAAAAGGCAAGCATTAGCTTGCCAAGAAGGGTGTAAATTAGTTTAACTTTACGCTATTTGTTTCTCAGCTAGGTTGAGCTCCATAGTTGCTTTTAATAAACGGTATAGGTTAATTGATGCGTCAATTTCTTCTTTACGGTTTGTTAAGCTTTCAATGTTTAAACCCAGTGGCACGTCTAGGTGTGCACAGCTTTTTAAAATTGAATCGAGATTTTCGCGGCAAATACGCACCGATTCACTCAAGGTGTTGTCTGCGTCAAGCATGCGCCATTTGGTCGCCTCTGGTACTGAAATACCCAACCACTGCATAAACTCTAGGGTTTTTTCACCGCCACACGGCGTAAACGTTAGTATAATACGTTTTGGTGTAACGCCTTGTGCCTTGCAGGTACGCGCGTAACTTGTTATTAAATCAATAGTAGCTTGAGCATTATAAACCGCTTGCGATATAAAAAATTGGCAACCTTGTGTTGTTTTTTCTATTAAGCGTTCGTGTTCATTACGTTTACTTGCATGTCGCTCTGCAATGGTAACGCCTCCTAAAAAGAAGTCATCACTTTGCTTAGCTAATGTCTTATAAGCGTCAGGTAGGCTTAGTTTAATATCACCTTCCGACGATGGGCTACCTACTAAAACGACATTTTTTAAATCAAACTCGTTTTTAGTTTCATCTAGCCACTCTTTAAATTCAGCCTCACCGCGTTGCGCTACGCTTTTGTAGGTAATTACATCTAGGCGTGATAAGTCTTTTAGCAACTTACTGTACTCACGCGGATCAACCGTTTGTTTAAATGGAAACGGACGAGCCTGATTAGTACGGCTACTCTCATCTTGAATATCGTAAATTACAACACCGTCGTATTCAATTTCGTGTAAGCGGCCTAATAGTTTTTCTGCAATGGTTTTTAACTGCGCTTTATCAGTGCCTATTTTGGGTGGCGTTGTGCCAATAAGATAAACACCTTGATTAGTGTCCTCAATTTTCTCTTGAAGTGATAAAGCCATAATCCTCATTCCAGCTCAATGGTTGATAGATTTAATATAGCAGCCATTTAGACGTCTAGATAGATTTTTTAAGTGAAAGTTTTTCAAGCAACGTGAGGATTATTCATACAAAGGAGTTCCTAAATTAAGTGCATGACACAGTTGTTTACATAATAAAGCGACTGAGGGCTCTTATATTCATTGGCTTTGGGGCATAATTAGTAGTGAAATTGTAAATATTTTGACAACAACTTTGCTCAATTTACTAAAGGACAATTATGAAATTTAAATTATTAGCAACAAGCCTTGCGGTATCACTCGCTTTAACTGGCTGTGCAATGCAAAAAAATGAAACGACGCAAACAGCAAAACAAGAACAAATAAAAAAAGCTGATGACCGTGTTTTTTCACAAGATTACCTAATTGAAGAGCTTGAGAATGGCTTACGTGTAATGGTTGTAAAAACGGATTACCCTGATGTCGTTTCGCTGCAAATACCGGTTTCTGTTGGCTCGCGCAATGAAGTGGAAGCGGGTAAAACTGGTTTTGCTCATTTTTTTGAACATATGGTATTTAAAGGCTCTAAAAAATTTCCGCAAGACGAATACACCGCCATATTCAAAAATGCAGGGGTTGATAACCGTGCATACACTACCAACGATTACACTAACTACCATTTAAACTTTTCAAAGCAGCACCTTGATAAAGTACTTGAGATTGAAGCTGATATTTTCCAAAACTTAACCTACACCGAAGAGCAATTTAGAACCGAAGCATTGACGGTAAAAGGTGAGTACTTAAAAAATAACGCCAGCCCGATTCGCAAGTTATTAAGTGCTGTGCGTGCAGAGGCTTTTGAAAAGCATACTTACAAACACACCACAATGGGCTTTTTTGAAGACATAGAAGCCATGCCAGACCAAATGGCTTACGGTAAAGAGTTTTTTGATAAGTTTTATAAGCCAGAATATGTATCGCTAGTTATTGTGGGTGATGTTGACCCAAAAGCCACAATGGCAATGGTTAAAAAACACTGGGGTGGTTGGGAAAAAGGCAATTACGTTGCCGATATTAAAGCTGAGCCAAAACAGCAAGCTCCTAAATATTTGCATGAACAAAATAAAGCCTTGCCGGGGCATTGGCTATTGGTATCGTATAAAGGTGCTGCGTGGGAACCCGCTAAAAAAGACAGATCTGCACTTGATTTAATCTCGCAGCTTTATTTTTCAAGTAACTCAGATTTATATCAAGAGCTCGTTGTTGATAAACAAATAGCGAGTCAAATGTTTACTTATAATCCAGAAACCAAAGATCCAGGCTTACTGCATGTATTTGTAAAAGTAGAAAACGCTGATGATTTAGCAAAAGCGCGTGATGCAATTAACCGCACTTATGCAATAGCCAGAACAGAATTGGTCGACGCACAAAAATTAAGTGACTTAAAGTCTAACCTTAAATATGGCTTTATTAATGGTTTAGATTCGTCGCAAGCAATTGCATCAACGCTTGCAAGTTACATGCATTTTGAGCGCGACCCTGAGGTTATTAACCAGCTTTATAAATCAGCCGACAACATCACAGCAGAAGATATTAAAGCGGTTGCCAATAAATACTTTGTAGATAACACGCGTACTACCGTGACTATGTCGGCACTTGATAAAGCACCGGGGTTTGCAGAAGAGGCGAGTTTAAGTGCAGTAGTTGCAAAACTTGAACAAGCCCCAGAGGCACCTGTATTTAAAGTGCTTGATAAAACCAATAGCTCGCCGCTGATTGATGTAAACTTTTTATTTAATACAGGGGCAGCTGCTGATCCTCAAGGTAAAAAAGGTGTAGCTGCGCTTACCGCCGCAATGCTTGCTCAAGGTGGGTCGCAAAGCACCAGCTACAAAGAAATTCAAAAAGCGCTTTATCCGCTTGCAGGTAGTTTTGGTTACCAGATTGACAAAGAAATGCTGTCGTTCCAAGGGCGTATTCATAAAGACAATGCTGAAACTTGGTATGCACTTGTAAGCGAACAATTACTTAATCCAGGCTTTAGAGACGATGACTTTAAACGCCTTAAAAAAGAAATGATCGACGGTATTAAGTCAGGATTAAAAGCATCTAACGATGAAGAGCTAGGTAAAGAGGTACTCTACAGCACGCTTTACAAAGGCCACCCATACGAAAGCTACAACTACGGTGATATTTCTGATTTAGAAGCATTAACGCTTGATGATGTAAAAGCATTTTACAATTCAGAGCTTACTCAATCTAAACTAACACTGGGTTTAATTGGCGCCGTGCCAAAAGCGCTTAAAGCAAATATTATGAGCGATTTAGCAACCTTACCTAAAGGCGAGCAAAACCGTTTAAGTATTCCTGATGCGCCAGAGCTTAAAGGCCATCATGCAACGATTGTAGAAAAATCAGCGCAATCGACGGCAGTGTCGTTTGGCTTCCCAATTGATACTATTCGCAGCAGCGAAGATTGGACTGCCCTTTGGCTTGTGCGTTCGTACTTTGGTGAGCATCGTAGTTCTAACTCATACTTATATGAGCGAATTCGTCAAACGCGCGGTATGAATTACGGTGATTACGCATATATTGAATACTTCCCACGTGGTATGTTTCAAACTAAGCCTGATGCAAATTTAGGGCGTTCTGAGCAAATATTCCAAGTATGGTTGCGCCCACTTCGCTCTAACAACGACGCGCACTTTGCAACGCGTACCGCATTATTTGAGCTGGATAAGCTTATTAAAAACGGCTTAACAGAAAAAGACTTTGAGGCAACACGTAACTTTTTAATTAACTACGTGCCGCAGCTTGTAGCAAGTCAAAACCGCCAGCTAGGTTATGCACTTGATAGCGAATTTTATAAAACTGAATCGTTTGTAAAATACGTAACAAGTAAACTTGAAAAGCTAACGCTTGCTGATGTGAATCGGGTGATTAAAGATAATCTACAAACCGATAACGTGCAGTACGTGTTTATTACCGGTGACGGTGAAGATATGAAAAAACGTTTAGTGTCAGAGCAAACATCGCCAATGGTTTACAACACAGAAAAACCAGCGGCGCTTGTTGCAGAGGATAAAGTTATTGCCGATTACGCATTAGCTATTCCGGCTAACAATATTGAAGTAGTGAAAGTTGATAGTGTTTTTAAATAAACCTTAAAAAAACGACTTGTAGATAATTAAAAGCCCCACGTTTGGGGCTTTTTTATAGCATTGAGCCAACCTTTATCCCTAACCCTAAAATTATTACTGCGCTTATTATGGCTATTAATGTGATATGGCCTCGTAATTCTTTTTCTTTACGTTCTGACATTTTTTAGCGCCTCAACTCATTATAAAAAATACAGTGATCATCCCCAATATAAAGCTGACTACTGACGATAGTGCTAAAATTGAGGTTATATTACGCGTGTTTAAAGCTGGACTAACATCGCAAGAGTTAGTGTTATCTTCAAGTTTAATTAATTCACCTTGGCGTACTTCCAATACAGCACATAAAGCCATTGTTGTTTCTTTTGATGCTGCACCTTCTTTCTCTACCCGTTGAATTGTTCTTAAACTAACATCGCAGGCGTCAGCAAGTTGCTGCTGAGTCCAATTTAACTGGCCTCTGAGTGATTTAACAGTTGTAGGATTTAATTGCACGTTAAAGCTTCCCTACAAATAGTTCAACAATGGTTGCAGTTGCATAGCCAAACACTGCACCGCCTAATGCGCAACCAGCAATAAAAAAGAAAGCCTTTTTAGGATCGTCAGGAAGACTGCATTGAATTTGTTTGGCAACGACTTTTGTATCTTTATAAAGTGTGCATTCCATTCGCCCTGTGAGTATGTTGAGCATGTCAAACTTTACTTGGTACTGTGAGTTCTCAAAATCAAAAGAGTGGGTGCTTGTGCAATTTACATTGCGCTTTTTACTAAATAAATCATCATTTATGTACACCTCTTCTTTACCAGTAAAGTAACTTCCAAAACAGGCTATTTGATTGTCGCCATCTTGAAAATAAAATTTATAGCCGAGTTTTTTAGTATTTAATATGTCGTTTTTCATCATCGTTATCCTTGTTGAGTAGATGATGCTAATTTAGCGTTTATTATTATTTTTTACGCCGTCATGAATATGCCAGTGAGCAGTTTGGCATATGACACTGTGTATGTCATGTGTGTTTAACTACTGATTTTAATGTGTTTTATTTAATTTTCGTTCAGGTTTAAAATGAGTGTTGCTGTCGTATCATTTTTATTCTTTGATTGAGTAAATAATAAATTTAAAGAAAAGTACGCATTTATTTTTGTCAAAAAAACGCTAAGTACATATACTTTCAGACAATTATTCTTATAAGTCTGAAGGTAAGCGTGCTAGATGATAAATTATTTTTAAAGTTAGTTTTGGACACTATGCCAGAGCAGGTTGTTGTAATTAATAAAGAAGGAGAAATGGTTTTTATAAATAAAGGATGGCAAAACTTTGGTGAAGAAAATGACTGCTCATGCGGTGCTTGGGAAAAAGAAAATTATTTATTTACCTGTAAAAAAGCCGCAGACAACGGTTACGAAATAGGCGAAAGGGCATTGAAGGGAATTAATGCTGTTATTAATGCAGAGCAAGAAGCGTTTTACTTAGAATACCCATGCCATAGTGATGATGAAAAACGCTGGTTTATGATGCGTGTAGTACCATTTAAGTACAGTACTGATTTTTATTATGTAATTACGCATCAAAATATTACAGAGCGAAAGCTCGCTGAAGAAGTCCAGAAACTGGCCAATATTGATGGGCTAACTGATATATTTAATCGTGGTTATTTTGATAGCTTTTTAGAGCAAGAATGGAATAGGTGCAAGCGTTTAAACATGCCTCTTTCATTGGCATTAATTGATTTAGATGACTTTAAGCTACTTAACGACACTTATGGCCATCAACAAGGTGATGAGTGTTTAAAACAAGTTGCGGCAGTCCTTAAGCAATATACAAAAAGACCCAGTGATATTTGCGCACGTTTTGGCGGAGAGGAGTTTGTACTTGTTTATGGCAACACAAACTCAGAGCAAGCTACAATAATTATTAATGCTATTGTGGAGCAGCTAAAGCAGCTTAATATTTGTAATGCGCTGTCATTACCAAGTAAAACACTTACTGTTAGTGTTGGGCTGGCAAGTGTTATTCCTTGTAACAGTTATAAAATACAAAATATGGTTAAAGAAGCCGATGACTTATTATACAAAGCAAAAACTGCGGGTAAAAATTTAGTATGTGCAGCCGATTTAACCGTGGTTGACTAAATTTTAAATACTTAGTTGTTAAATGTGCTTTGTTATACCTAATAACCAGAACAAATAACTAAGGCGTTAACACCTTGAGCTTTAAATCCGTTAGACTTAGCAAAAGGCTCTTTTTATATCAATTTAAGGCAGTTCAGTATTATGCGTCATGAAATTTGGCAACAGCTTCGAAGTGAAGCAAATGAAGTCGTCACTCGCGAACCACTTTTAGCAAGTCATGTTTATTCATGTATTTTGAACCATGAGTGTTTAGGTTCGGCGTTAAGCTTTATTGTTGCTAACAAGTTGGCCGATGCTGTTGTATCTGCATTTACTATTCGTGAATTATTCGATCAATCATTTGTAAAATGCGATCGCATGCTGTCTTTTGTCGCAGAAGACATTAAAGCTGTAAAAGATAGAGACCCTGCCGCAGAAACCTACCTGACTGTTATTTTAAATTTAAAGGGGTTTCATGCTATTCAGGCTCACCGTTTAGCTAATTGCCTATGGCAACAAAACCGTAAAGAACTGGCGCGTTTTATTCAAAGCCGTACCTCAGAGGTGTTTGGCGTAGATATTCACCCTGCGTGTCAGGTTGGTAAAGGCATAATGTTTGACCACGCAACGGGTATTGTTATTGGTGAAACGGCAGTCATTGAAGATAACGTATCAATACTGCAATCGGTTACGCTTGGCGGTACAGGTAATGAGCAGGGCGATCGTCATCCTAAAATCAGAGCGGGTGTGTTAATTGGCGCAGGTGCAAAAGTGCTGGGTAATATTGAAGTGGGTGAGGGCGCACGTATTGGTGCAGGGTCGGTGGTATTAACTGCTGTGCCACCTCATACAACGGCCGTTGGCGTACCGGCCAAAATTATTGGCAGGCCTGAATGCCCGTGTCCTGCGCAAAGTATGAACCAAAACTTTTTAGCTACACCAGAGCCAGAAAACGAATCGCATACCAGCGCTATGCTGTGACATAGAATAAAGAGTAAAACTTAAAAGGAATTAATATGAACAAAAATAACGTTTTAATCCTTGGAATTGGGTTTATTGCTGGTGTGGGTTTAACTTGGGGATATTTTAGTTTGGCTTCAAGTGACTCAACTCCCGCAAAGGTACAGCATGCTGATACAAAGCAGCAGACCCCTCTTGTTCAGCCAGCTAAAATAAGTGAAGCAACAGCAGAGCTTGTTGTACCAGCTGCTCCTGAGCAAAGTGCTCGCTTAGAGCAAAAAGATATTTCCCCTAAACCAGATCCACAACTCCTTGATGAGCTTCCCCTAGAAGAGCAAGTTACACAGCTTAAGCTGCAATTAGCTCAGCAAAAGTCGGTAATGGAAAGTTTGGTCAAGCAGTTGCGAGCTCCAAATGATGTGCAAGCCGCTTTACAGGCACAGTTTGATGAACAACAACGTGATGAAGAGTGGGCTTATCAAACTGAAACCGCATTACAGGATTTTTTACTTACCGCAGATTTAGCATCGATACCTGATATTGTCAGCGCAGAATGTAAAACATCGGTTTGTAAATTTAAACTTGCAGCGCCAACGGATAACGATTCATTCGATCATACCCAATGGCGAGAGCTAAACGATAAGTTAATGAAGCAAAAGCTTTGGTTGCAATTTAAAAGAACAACCTCTACTTCAAGCGACACCGAACTAACGTTACTAATGGCAACAGAGCTTTAAAGCGCTGTTGACTTTACAGAGCCATCGACCAGCTCTGTAACTAAAACATCACCGGTTTTAATTTGACCCACAGATTTAACCACCTTCCCTTGTTGTGTTTTAGTGATGCTATAACCGCGTGCTAAAACATTAAGCGGGCTTACCGAATCTAGCTTACTTGCTTGTAATGCCAGGCTATTATTGGCTTGTTGTAATTGTTGTTGTATAGCTTGGTTTAATCTTGCTTGTAACTGCGACAGCTGATGAGAAGCTTGCGCTAGCTTTTTGTCGGGAGATTGACGCATTAAACGTGGCGTTAAATTATTAAGCGTGCGCTCTTGTTGGTACAACCGGCTTTGCATAGCTTGTTGTAAGGCAATACTTAACTCATCTAATCGCTGCGCTTTTTGATTTAGCTGATTGCGCGGGTGGCATAGATTTAAACGATGTTGCAATTGGGTTGCGAGTGCACGCTTATCTGCACTACTATGTTTAAATGCATTATTTAAGCGGTTAATAAGCTGGGTTACTTTGCTATGCAACTCTTGCGTGTTAGGACTGACAAGCTCAGCCGCCGCAGAGGGGGTAGGGGCCCGCATATCGGCAACATAATCACTGATTGTGGTGTCTATTTCATGGCCTACGGCACTTATAATAGGTAAATCACTGTTATGAATAGCGCGGGCGAGTTGTTCGTGGTTAAAACACCACATATCTTCAAGTGAACCACCGCCGCGCCCTAAAATAAGTATGTCTACTTCGTTGCGTGCATTGGCTAACTCTATTTGGTTAATCAAATGTATGTGGGCTTCTTTACCTTGCACCATAGCTGGGTAAATAATGACTTCTAATTGCGGTGCCCGGCGTTTAAGTACGGTTAATATATCTTTTATAGCTGCGCCCGTTGCAGAGGTTATTACACCAATACGGTTTATATTTTGCGGCAGTGGTTTTTTGTATGCAGAGCTAAACAGTCCTTCAGCAGCAAGACGCATTTTTAGCGCATCAAACTCTTGCTTGAGTTGGCCTTCGCCTGCCGGTTCCATATGTTCAACAATTAGCTGGTAATCGCCGCGGGGCTCATAAAGTGATACGCGTGCTTTTACTGTTACTTGTGCGCCGTTTTCTGGGCGGTAACTTTGGCTTCGGTTATTACCTCGCCACATAGCCGCTTTAATTTGTGCTTTGTCATCTTTTAACGAAAAATACCAATGCCCAGAAGCTGGCGCAATAAAATTAGAAATTTCACCGGTAAGCACTAATGAAGCAAAGCCTTGCTCTAGTACTGTTCTGATCTCTCTATTAAGGCGCGAGACGGTATAAACCGTTTGCGAAGGCTTTGAAAGCATAAAAAACAACCTAAAACTATTTATGAGGCAAGTTATAAGGGAAGTTTATCATAAATATTTGCGAAATATTATTTACGAATGCCTATAACGCTGTTAAAATTTGGCCGCAATTCCTTATCTTAGATCCACATGTGAGAAGTTGCCAAAATGCTTAGAATTGCTAAAGAAGCTCTTACCTTTGATGACGTACTTTTAGTACCAGGTCATTCTACTGTTTTGCCACACACGGCAAATATTTCAACTCGCTTAACGCGTGGTATCAAACTTAACTTGCCGCTTATTTCAGCATCTATGGATACTGTTACAGAAGCTCGTTTAGCTATTGCCCTTGCGCAAGAAGGTGGTCTTGGTTTTATTCATAAAAACATGACTATTGAAGAACAAGCGAAAAACGTACGTAAAGTTAAAACCTACGAAGCGGGTATTGTGTCTTACCCGGTAACAGTGACTGCTGATTTAACAATTGCAGATGCTATGGACCTTGCTGAAGAAAAAGGGTTCTCAGGCTTTCCAGTTACCGACCCAGAAAACACTTTAGTAGGTATTGTTACAAGCCGCGATATGCGTTTTGAGACAAAACTTGAACAGCCAATTTCGACTGTTATGACTAAAAAAGAAAAGCTAGTTACCGTTAAGGAAGGCGCAGCTCGCGAAGAAATTTTAGGTTTAATGCACGAACACCGCATTGAGAAGATTTTAGTTGTTGATGATGCGTTTAAACTTAAAGGCATGATCACCGTAAAAGATTATCAAAAAGCGCAAGATAAACCACATGCATGTAAAGACGAGTTAGGTCGTTTACGTGTAGGTGCTGCGGTAGGCGTTGGTGCGGGTACTGATGAGCGTATTGCTGCATTAGTTGAAGCGGGTGTTGATGTATTACTTATCGATACTTCTCATGGCCACTCTCAAGGTGTAATTGACCGCGTATCTGCAACTCGTCAGGCTTATCCAGATCTTCAAATTGTAGCGGGTAACGTTGCAACTGCTGAGGGAGCAATAGCGCTAGCTGATGCCGGTGTTGATGCAGTAAAAGTAGGGATCGGCCCTGGTTCTATTTGTACAACCCGTATTGTTACCGGTTGTGGTGTTCCACAAATCACGGCTATTTCAGATGCAGTTGATGGCTTAAAAGGCCGCGACATTCCAGTGATTGCCGATGGTGGTATTCGTTTTTCAGGCGACATTGTGAAAGCGCTTGTTGCGGGTGCATCGTGTGTAATGGTGGGCTCAATGCTCGCAGGCACCGAAGAAGCGCCTGGCGAAGTAGAACTATACCAAGGGCGTTACTACAAATCATACCGTGGTATGGGCAGCTTAGGCGCGATGGACCAAAAAGAAGGTTCATCAGATCGTTACTTCCAAAAATCAAACGAAGCTGACAAGTTAGTACCTGAAGGTATTGAAGGTCGCGTAGCGTATAAAGGGCCAATAGCGACTATTATTCACCAGCAGGTAGGTGGCCTTCGCAGCGCAATGGGCTTAACGGGTTGTGCAACAATTGAAGAGCTAAACACTAAGCCTCAGTTTGTGCGTGTTACATCTGCAGGTATGGGTGAGTCGCATGTTCATGATGTGCAAATTACCAAAGAAGCACCAAATTACCGCTTAGGTTAAACAACGACTTGAAATTACGGGGCTGGCTTTACCAGCCCTCTTTAATAGCCACTAAGCAAATTAGTGGAATTTAGCATCTACTTTACGAGATACTCCATGAGCAAAGATATTCACGATTCACGAATTCTCATTTTAGACTTTGGTTCACAATACACTCAGCTAATTGCTCGCCGTATACGCGAAATTGGTGTTTACTGTGAGCTGTGGGCATGGGATGTGACTGAAGAGCAAATTCGCGAATTTAACCCACAAGGTATTATTCTTTCTGGTGGCCCAGAGTCAACCACACTTGAAAACAGCCCGCGCGCTCCTGAGTATGTGTTTAATGCAGGCGTTCCTGTATTAGGCATTTGTTATGGCATGCAAACAATGGCTACTCAGCTTGGTGGTAGTGTTCACAGCTCTGATAAAAAAGAGTTTGGTTATGCGCAAGTTGAAAAGGTAGGCAACTGTGCATTGTTTGATGCAATTGAAGATCATATTACCGATGGCGGCAATGGCGTTTTAGACGTATGGATGAGCCACGGCGATAAAGTAATGGAAGTACCAGGAAGCTTTAGCACTACAGCTAAAACACCAACGTGTCCGCATGCTGCTATGTCTAACGAAGAAAAACGTTTTTACGGCGTACAGTTTCACCCAGAAGTAACGCACACTCATCAAGGGCAACGTTTATTAGAGCGCTTTGCTATTGATATTTGTGGTTGTGAAAAACTGTGGACTCCAGCAAAAATTATTGATGATGCCATTGAGCGCATTAAAGAAACCGTTGGCGACGACGAAGTTATCTTAGGCTTATCAGGCGGTGTTGATTCATCGGTTGTAGCTATGCTTATTCATCGTGCCATTGGTGATAGATTAACATGTGTATTTGTTGATAACGGTTTACTTCGTTTAAACGAAGGTCAGCAAGTAATGGACATGTTTGGCAACAAGTTTGGTTTAAACATTGTTAAGGTTGATGCTGAAGATCAATTTTTAGCTGACCTTGCCGGTAAGTCAGATCCAGAAGATAAGCGTAAAGCTATTGGCCATACTTTCATTAATGTATTTGATGAGCAAGCTAAAAAACTTAAGAATGCTAAATGGTTAGGTCAAGGTACCATTTACCCAGACGTTATTGAGTCAGCAGCATCTGCTACAGGTAAAGCACACGTTATCAAATCTCACCACAATGTGGGCGGATTACCAGATGACATGAAAATGGGTCTAGTTGAGCCACTTCGTGAGTTATTTAAAGATGAAGTACGTAAAATTGGTTTAGAGCTAGGTTTACCGTACGACATGCTTTACCGCCACCCATTCCCTGGTCCTGGTTTAGGTGTACGTGTACTTGGTGAAATTAAAAAAGAGTATTGTGATTTACTTCGCCGTGCAGATGCTATTTTCATTGAAGAGCTACACAAAGCCGAGCTTTATCATAAAGTAAGCCAAGCGTTTACTGTATTCTTACCTGTTAAGTCGGTAGGGGTTATGGGCGATGCACGTAAATATGATTGGGTTGTGTCACTGCGTTGTGTTGAAACTATCGACTTTATGACTGCGCGTTGGTCACATTTACCGTATGAGTTTTTGGGTGTGGTTTCTAACCGTATCATTAACGAAATTGATGGTATTTCACGCGTTGTTTACGATATTTCTGGTAAGCCACCGGCAACTATTGAGTGGGAATAATTTACCCTGCATTTAGTTATGTAAATTAAAGTGATAAAAACGGCGAATTAGCATGC
>NZ_PNDV01000012.1:0-29773 GCF_005930865.1 Pseudoalteromonas sp. S554
AACCCCGCAATTGCGGGGTTTTTTTTATCTCGCGGCTGGGATAAATTGAAATTTGGGTAACATAGGAATGAGGGGCAGTTATGCAAGACAAAGATAAAGTATGGATTTTTGATACCACTTTACGTGATGGCGAGCAGGCACTTAAGGCAAGCCTTACTGAAGATGATAAAATTCAGTTAGCGCATAC
This sequence comes from Pseudoalteromonas sp. S554, assembly GCF_005930865.1. NCBI lineage: Bacteria > Pseudomonadati > Pseudomonadota > Gammaproteobacteria > Alteromonadales > Pseudoalteromonadaceae > Pseudoalteromonas > Pseudoalteromonas sp. S554. The sequence continues at coordinate 188 of NZ_PNDV01000012.1, forward strand.
TATTAGCCGTTTGAATGTTGATGTGATGGAAGTGGGTTTTCCGGTATCCAGCCCTGCTGACTTTCGCTCGGTGCAACGAATTGCAACTGAAGTAAAAGGTCCAATTATTTGTGGGTTAGCACGTTCAGTAGCAAAAGATATTGAAGCCTGTGGTGAGGCACTTCGCACAGCACAGCAAAGCCGTATTCATACTTTTATTGCCACAAGCCCTTTGCACCTTGAACATAAATTACGTATGAGCCTAGATGACGCTACGGCCATGGCGGTTAAATCAATTAAATTAGCGCGCAACTACACAGACGATGTGGAGTTTTCGTGTGAAGATGCAGGGCGCACGCCGCACTGGGATTTATGTAAAATTGTTGAGCAGGCCATTAACGCAGGTGCCTCTACTATTAATTTACCCGACACCGTTGGCTTTGTAACGCCAGATGAATACGCCGCAATGATCCGCCATTTAATGAATAATGTGCCGAACATAGATAAAGCGCGTTTAAGCGTGCATTGTCATAATGATTTAGGTTTAGCTGTTGCTAACTCGGTCGCTGCGGTACAAGCCGGTGCTCGCCAAATTGAATGTACAATAAATGGTATTGGTGAGCGTGCGGGTAACTGCTCGCTTGAAGAAGTGGCGATGATCATGAAAATGCGCAAAGACCACTTAAAAGTTCACACCGATATTAAAAGCGAAGAAATTTATCGCGCATCTCGCCAAGTGGCAAAAATTTGTAATATGCCAGTACAGCCAAATAAAGCCATTGTGGGCGAAAATGCCTTTGCACATAGCTCGGGCATTCACCAAGATGGCGTATTAAAAGCACAAAATACGTACGAAATAATGTCGCCAGAAAGCGTAGGCGTACCAAACAACCAATTAAATATGACTTCGCGTTCGGGCCGTCATGTTATTGAGCACCGCTTAGAAGAGTTAGGGTATCAAAAAGCGGATTACGATATGGACAGCCTATACGAAAGCTTTTTAGCCCTAGCTGATCAAAAAGGCACGGTGTACGACTACGACCTTGAAGCCATGATTTACCTAAATCAAATTAACGACAAAGATGAAAAATACCAGTTAGAGTTTGTTAACTCAGCGTCTAACTCGCAATCGGTAGCCAGCTCTACTATTGGTATGGTGATTGATGGCGAAGTTAAACAAGAAGCCGCAACAGGTAATGGCCCAGTAGAGGCGTCGTTTGCAGCTATTGAGCGCTTAACCGGTATGAGCGTTGAAATGATTGAATATAACTTAGAAGCGACAGGTCAAGGTGCAAGCTCGCTTGGTCAAGTAAACATTATTGCTAAATACGATGGCCGCCCTTACCACGGTGCGGGCATTGCAGCGGATGTGGTAGAAGCGTCGGTACGCGCCATGATCCGTGTTTACAACTTAATTTATCGTGCACAAAAAGTGTCTGATTTAAAACAACAAAGGAAAGCAGGATGAGTAAAACAAACTACAGCGTTGCCGTATTAGCAGGCGACGGTATTGGCCCAGAAGTAATGGCAGCAGCAGAGCAAGTACTTGATGCTGTAAGCAATAAGTTTGGTTTTACTCTAAACCGCGAGCATCATGCTATTGGTGGTGCAGCCATTGATGAATTTGGTGAAGCATTACCACCAAAAACACTAAGCGCGTGTGAAAACGCCGATGCCATTTTATTTGGTTCAGTAGGTGGCCCTAAGTGGGAAAACCTTCCACCAAATGAGCAGCCTGAGCGTGCATCGCTTTTACCGCTTCGTAAGCACTTTGGTTTGTTTTGTAATTTACGCCCAGCGCAGCTTTTACCGGCGCTTAGCGCAGCATCGCCATTACGTGCTGATATTAGCGAAAAAGGCTTTGATATTTTATGTGTACGCGAGCTTACCGGCGGCATTTACTTTGGTGAAAAAGGCCGAGGCGGCGAGGGCGAAGAAGAGTTTGCCTTTGATACGCAAAACTACTCGCGTAAAGAAATTGAACGTATAGCTCGTTTTGCTTTTGAAGCAGCAAAATTACGCAGTAACCATGTTACCTCGGTAGATAAAGCCAACGTACTTGCATCAAGCGTATTATGGCGCGAAGTAGTCACCGAAGTAAGTAAAGACTACCCAGAAGTAAGCCTAGATTACATATACGTAGATAACGCAGCTATGCAATTAGTTAAACAGCCTAGCCAGTTTGACGTGCTACTTTGCGATAACTTATTTGGTGATATTTTGTCAGATGAGTGTGCGATGATCACAGGCTCAATGGGCTTATTACCATCGGCAAGCTTAAATCAATCGGGCTTTGGTTTGTACGAACCTGCCGGTGGCTCAGCGCCAGATATTGCAGGTAAAGGCGTTGCAAACCCAATAGCACAAATTTTAAGTGCCGCACTGATGCTACGTTACTCATTAGGGCAAGACGAAGCAGCACGTACGATTGAAAAAGCCGTAGCCGAAGCCGTAGAAGCAGGCGTTGGCACGCCAGATATCTACCCACAAGGTGGATACAGCACAAGCGATGTGGCAGCTGCCATCGTTTCACGTATTTAATATATAAATCGCAGCACCGTTATGCTGCGACTTAACAAAGTAGGGAATTAGCAAGTGGCCCAAACGTTATACGACAAAATTTGGCAAGCACATACCGTTGCCAGCATAAACGAGCAAACTGATTTACTTTATATTGACCGTCATTTAGTACACGAGGTGACATCACCACAGGCTTTTGCTGGCCTACGTGAAAAAAACCGTACGGTACGTTGCCCAGAAAAAACCTTTGCAACGATGGATCATAATGTATCGACTAAAAGCCGATCACTTGATGCCGCAAGCGAAGTGTCTAAAAACCAGTTAATGGCGCTAGATGCGAACTGTAAAGAGTTTGGCATTGTACTTTACGATTTAAACTCAATTAACCAAGGTATTGTGCATGTAATGGGCCCAGAGCAAGGTATTACACTGCCTGGCACTACCATTGTATGTGGTGATAGCCATACTTCTACGCATGGTGCGTTTGGCGCATTAGCACACGGTATTGGTACGTCTGAGGTTGAGCACGTATTAGCTACGCAAACGCTACAGCAAAAAAAGGCAAAATCGTTAAAAATTCAAATTAACGGTGTGCTTCGCCCAACGGTAACTTCTAAAGATTTAATTATGGCGGTTATAGGCAAGTTAGGTACCGCTGGTGGCACAGGTTATGTTGCTGAATTTTGCGGTGAAGGCATTGAAGCACTTTCAATGGAAGCCCGTATGACGCTATGTAACATGAGCATAGAAATGGGTGCAAAAGCAGGATTAATAGCACCAGATAAAATTACGTATGATTACTTAAAAGGTCGCCCATTTGCACCTAAAGGCGCTGACTTTGACGCCGCAGTTGAATATTGGGAAACCTTAAAAACAGACGAATGCGCTGAGTTTGACTTGAGTGTTGAGCTTGAAGCTGACGACATTCAGCCACAAATTACCTGGGGTACAAGCCCAGAGCAAGTAATTGGTGTTGATGAGTGCATCCCTGATCCAGATAAAGAGCCAGATTTAATTAAAGCTGATGCTATACGCAGCGCACTTAAATACATGGACTTAAAAGCCGGCGATAAATTATCAAGCGCGAAAGTAGATACCGTCTTTATTGGCTCATGTACAAATAGCCGTATTGAAGATTTACGTGCAGCGGCAAAAATTGTTGAAGGCAAGCAGGTAGTCGCAGGCATTGAAGCACTTATTGTACCGGGTTCAGGCTTAGTTAAAAAGCAAGCAGAAGACGAAGGTTTAGCCGATATTTTTAAAGCGGCAGGTTTTGAATGGCGCGAGCCGGGCTGTTCAATGTGTTTAGCAATGAATGATGACCGTTTAGAAGCAGGAAAACGCTGTGCATCTACGTCTAACCGTAACTTTGAAGGCCGCCAAGGCCGTGGCGGGCGTACGCATTTAGTGAGCCCTGCAATGGCAGCCGCTGCTGCAATACATGGTCACTTTGTTGATATAAGAGGAGAAGCCTAATGAGCGTATTTTTTAGTGGCTTAATGGCCCCACTTGATAAAAACAATGTAGATACAGACCAAATTATTCCAAAGCAGTTTTTAACATCAACTAGCCGTGATGGTTTTGATGCAGCACTGTTTTACGATTGGCGTTACCTAGAAAACGGCGAACCAAATCCTGATTTTATTTTAAACCGCCCATGCTACCAAGGCGCGCAAATATTATTAACGCGCGACAACTTTGGTTGTGGCTCATCACGTGAGCATGCACCGTGGGCGCTTAAGCAATATGGTTTTGAAGTAATTTTAGCGGAAAGCTTTGCCGATATTTTCTTTAATAATTGTGGCAATAACCAAATGCTAGCCATTGCGCTACCAGCCGACACGCTTGAGCAATTGTTTGTACTTAGCGAGCAGCACGACGATATTAACATTGAAATCGATCTTGAAAATCAAACCCTAACAAGCAGTAAGTTTGCACCAATTAACTTTGATATTAGTAAAGAAGTAAAAGAGCGCTTATTGAGTGGCTTAGACTTTATTGGGGTAACCGAAACGCTAAACCCACAAATTGATGCGTTTGAAAAGCAACTCGCTGCTGAGCGTTCTTGGCAGTAATTGTTTAAAAGTAATTAAATAATAAAACGCGGCTAAGTTCGCGTTTTTTTATGAGGGAGTTTCACAGCAGATATCACTGGTTGTATGTACTCATGGCCGTCATCACACCTAAAAATTTCAATTGTTCTACCATTTATATCTAAAGCTTCATTACGAAAATAAAGGGGCTTACCACAAATTTTTTTATATAGAGGCTTTTTAAAATTGCATATTTTACTTGTTCCTCTAGACGCCTGAGCTCCTTTTTTTGTGAAATAGTTAGTTGTGATTGTTCCAATAACATAGCCACCAACAACGGTGCCAACTTGATAAAGGGTTGTTATTTCTTCTGGACTTAATGATAAGGAAGCTCCTTTATAGGGACCTCGCTTAAAGCGTCCTATACCATTTTTTATAATTATATTATTTCTACTAACACTAATTGTAACTAGGCGTTTATTACCTTCAACTCCTGTATTTTTAATATAATTATTTTGATTGTTTAATTTATTCATCCGACCTACTTTCATCCTTAAAAATTTTAGATATACATTACACTATTAATAATGGCGAGTAATCTAGTAGCCAAAGTAATGATCAGTAAAAAAGAGTTTGATCAAAGTTCCTTTAGAGCACTCATTACACGTAAAAAAGCACGGCAATTGCCGTGCTTTTTTGTAGGTAAATATTAGATGTGGTAGCTAAAGGTTAATGCCTAAAGTCAGCCATTAACGCAGGTATACCAGGTAACATGCCTACAATTGCCATTACAGTGGTAAGTAGCACAAACATAATAAGTGGAATCACCCAGCGGCTCATTTTAGTTAGCTCAGCGCTGCGCTCTTTACAACCAATTAGCCCTAAGTTATCAAGTAACATAGTAAGCGACCAACCAAAAGCCGGATTAACCAAGGTTGAGGCAAACACCACAATAGCGGCTGATTGCGTTGTTTTGCCTTCGCGTGTCATTTCCATGCCAGCTTCAAGTAGCGGAATAAACACACCGACAATAAGCGCAACACAAAGCACAGGCTGCCAAATGGCTAAATCCATAGGGTAACCCCATAAACCAGCAATAATACAAAATAATGCAGTTAAAATGGCGCCCGCCGGAATAGGGCGCTTAGCAATAGCGGCAGGTACAATGTAGGTTCCCCACGATGAGGTAAAGTTAGCACCACCGGCAAGTGAGCCAAATGTTTGTCTAACCGATGCGCTTAGCATGGTATCGTCGATATTCATTTGTACTTTTTCAGTACGTTGCGGATAGCTTATTTTTTGAAATACTTGATGACCTAAAAAATCAGGTGACCACATAGCAACAGCGAGCACTGCAAACGGGAGTACAACAACAAAGCTTTCAAGCGTTGGCAGGCCAAGCATCCAACCTGTGTTTTCGCCCCACCAGTAAGCTGGGTTCATATTTGGTAAACCCGGTGCAGTATGAAACTCAAAGGGTGCACCTAAAGCAAAAGCAACCACACCACCAATAAGGCAGCTTAACGGCACGGCTAACCAACGCTTTTTAAAGTGCTCCAATAGCGCATACAATAAAATGGTGGCTAAAATAACAATAAACGCAATGTGCGCCATATCAATGGCTTCCGCCCAAGCAAACAGCTTTTTAACTTGCGAAATAGTACCAATAAAGCCTAAATAAATTAGCAATCCGCCACACACACCTTTACTGGTTAGGCGCGCGAGCATACTTCCTCCCTTGGTTATGGCCAAAATAAAACCAAAGGCACCAATGAGTAAGCCAAACGCCATAGGGTGACCGCCAGCAGCAACAACAATAGGGATTAGTGGAATAAGTGGGCCATGAGTACCAGCTAAGTTGGCCGTGGGTAAAATAAAGCCCGAAAACAAAATAATAAAAATAGAGACAATCAGTAATTCATAGCGTACGTTCTCTAACACAAACGCATCGCTTAAACCTAGTGGCGCTGCAAATGTAGCGGCAATAGCCCCCACCATAACGACTTTACCAATGGTGCCCGCCATGGCTGGAATCGTGTCTTCAAATTCAAAGCGGTAGTCTCTAAAAGGTAAATTAGGCCGCCAGCGCTTAGGCTGCATGATTTGTAGCTCGTGCTCTAGGTATTCGTCGCGGGTATTAAACTCTGAACTGGGTTTATGGTTGTTTTGATAGCTGTTGGTATTGTCGTGCAATGTACTTTTGTGATCTGAGTTGTGACCCTTTGGGGTTACTGACATAGTCCCTCCTGTTACTCGTTGCTTATTTACTAATACGGCTTTTGTTAAAGCAAATGAATAGTGAAGGGGCAGGGTAGATCAGCTTTTACTCAGGAATGTATAGGCAAAAGGTCGTGTATGGTTGTTTTTAATACAGTTAATTTAAAAAACAGCTTTACACTAAAAGTCATAAATTACAGAAAATGATTAAAAGTTTATATAGATCATGCTCTTGAATGCGTCATTAAAGATGCTCAGAGCTATTTGCAGAAATAGTATCGTGTTAACGGCAGGTTATTATCCTTTAGTCTTAGTGGTTGTTAAAGTTGTTTTATTTCAAGCTATTTGTTTGCGGGAGCCGTTAATTTTGTTTTATTTGTGGTGGAATAATACATCTGTTACTTTCTGATTGTTAATAACAACAATAAAGAATAGAGATGCAATTCAACTCCCCTAAATCAATTGGTATTTTACTCGGTACGCTTTACGGCATATTTATGCGGCTGTTTGTAGAGCTGCTTGATACTTATAATTTAAGTAGCCTTGTGTCTATTTCCTTTATGTTTTTAGTGCCCGTTGCAATTGGCTATATTCGTATTCACTTTGAATTTAAAAGCTCAAAAATATTAACAAAAAGGCAAATGGTGACAATTGCTTGGCAGCCAATTTTTGTTTTTTTACTTGTAAGTGTTATTACGTTACTTGAAGGCAGTATTTGTGTGGCAATGGCTTTGCCTGCTTTTATGCTCTTTGCAAGTATGGGTGGTTTATTGGCAGGCTTTATTAAAAATCGCAAAACAAAAAACGCTAACCGGCCTTTACTTTCAATCGCTTTGCTTCCTGTGTTGCTCTCACCTATTGAGGTAAATTATTTAAATTTATCAAAAACGTACGAAGTCACCAACTCTATAATTATTGAAGCGCCTATAAATCGTGTATGGCAGCAGCTTGCAAATGTAAGCACCATAGAGCCACAAGAATTGCCATTTTCGCTTACCCAGTTAATCGGTGTACCTAAACCTTTAGAGGCAAATATGAATGCTACGGGTGTTGGTGCAATTAGAACCAGTAAATGGCAAAAAGGGGTTATATTTAAAGAAGTTATTACTGATTGGCAGCCAAATAAACAGATGCTTTATAGGTTTGACATAGACCCTGATGCTATTCCCGATGATGCACTCGATAAACATGTAAAACTAGGCGGCGAATACTTTTCACCTCTTTACGGTGGGTATGCGTTAAGTGAAGATAAAAGCGGCAATACCATTTTAACTTTAAAAACGACCGTGCAAGATAATACAAATTTTGGTGTTTATTCGCGAATATGGGGTGAGGTAATTTTTCAAGACTTCCATTATTCACTTTTAACATTAATGAAAAACAGAGCAGAAAAGCCACTTGTCGCAGCTATTTCCTATTATTAACTTAAACCGCTATGGTATTAAAAAACTATTATAAGAGTACTTTATGAAATTATTAACGGTAGCAACGTTATTACTTGCTTCATCAGCCGCTATTGCGCGCCCTGCGCCTTTGGTATCTATACCGACACACGATGCATTTTTTAATAATATAGCTGCGCATTGTGGTAAGGCGTTTGAGGGCAAAGTAAGTGTAGATAACGCAAAAGGCCCAAGCTCATTTGATAATAAAAAATTAGTTATGCATGTACGTAAATGTACTGATAGCGAGCTACAAGTGCCATTTCATGTGGGTGATGATGCATCGCGTACGTGGATCATTACTAAAACGGGCAGTGGTTTGAGCTTAAAGCATGATCATCGCCATAAAGATGGCACTGACGACGCTTCTACTATGTATGGCGGTCATACACTTGATGCGGGTTTTGCACAAATGCAGTCTTTCCCGGCCGATCAATACTCTAAAGAATTATTTGTAGCACAAGGCATTGAACAGTCGGCAGGTAATACATGGCAAATGCATATTTATCCTGAGGTATTTACGTATCGGTTAATTCGCCAAGGGCGCGAGTTTAAGGTGGACTTTGATTTAACTAAACCTATTACGCCACCAGCAGCGCCTTGGGGCTACGAAAAATAAACTATTTTTCTTTTTTCTCGGGTGTTTCACATTGTAGTAAAACGTTTAATGGTGGTTGATAAGCGCGTGGTTTAGTAGGAAAACGTTCGTACTCTTGCACGCCTTCAAGCACTTTTAACATAAAGGTTCTGCCGCGGCATAGCCTGTCTGCGTGGCGCAGTAAAAACATACTTTGATTAGCAAAGTGTTTGTAATCGTCTGATTGTATTTCTATTTTATAATTGTCTTCGCCAATTTTTGTTTGGTAATAATGCACTTTATTATCAAAGTCATATGATTTTTCTTTTTCGATAGTTTCGGCAAATACAGTGCCAATGCTCGAAAGGGCTACCAGTGCGCTGCCAATTACTAAGCGCGGTGCATTTAATCCTTTCATAAAAATGTATCCTTTAATTTGCGAACTTAATACCCATTAATTACTCATACAAGTTCAATTTCTTTATATACAGTCTAACACCCAAAAAGGGATAACGTGATGTTCAAACAAATAAAACAGCTTTTTGCAGTATTCGATGATCAAGAGCCAAGTATAGAGCCACACGATTTAAAAACAGCTGTGGCTGCATTACTTATTGAAGTAATGCGCGCCGACACTAAGCTTGACCATAATGAACAACACACCCTGACTGTAACCTTAAAAAAGTATTTTAATTTAACAGATTCTGAGGTTGAAGAACTCACTACCAATGCAGCAAGTAGTTTAGATGGTGCAATTGATTACTTTCAGTTTTCAAAACAGATTAATGAGCATTGCAGTGCGGCAGAGCGAATAGAGATAATAGAATTGCTGTGGCGTTTAGCCTACGCAGACGGTGAAATAGACCCACAAGAAGAGTACGTAATACGTAAAATAGCGGGTCTATTATATGTAACGCATGTTGATTTTATCGCCGCAAAAATAGCGGCGACAAAGCAAAAGTAAAGCGTATAAGGTTACTTTAATTTGCTTGCAACACTGACTAATTGATGAGCAAGCGAAGATACTTTATCAGCTATTTCTGGGTCGCTAATTTGGCCATTGTCATCAAAAACAGAAAACGCAGACGGTACAGCAAGTTGGTCGGCAAGCACTAACGAACCAATGCCGCTTAAAATATCACGTACGTGGTTTAAACCGCGTAAACCTCCTAATCCACCCGGTGAAGTAGCAAATAAGGCCACAACTTTATTACGAAACGCCGGTACTGCACCTTGCTCAGTGCGTGACGCCCAATCTATAGCGTTTTTCAATGGCGCAGTGATCGAGCCGTTATACTCTGGGCTTGCCAGTAAAATACCATCTGCAGAGCGAAGTTTGTCTTTTAAACGTTGTGCATCAGCGGGTGTGCCTTGTGCTTCAATATCTTCGTTAAATAGTGGAATATCTAACTCGTTTAACTGAATAACTTCTACTTCAGCACCTGTTTGCAGAGCAAAACGTGCTGCTTCATTAATAAGTTTTTGATTAAAGCTTTCTTTACGTAAGCTGCCCGCAAGCGCAATAATTTTTGGTGCTGACATGAGTTTGGCCTTTTTATGTTTTAAGTTACATACCTAATGTAGCAAACTTTTACTTGTAGAAAACCCAAATAAACGCAACACTTATGTGCATATATGCACACAAGTTAAAGGCAGAGCGCATGGCAATTAAATTTGATGACTGGCAAGACGTAAAAGTGGCCTTTGAAGTGGCGCGGCTTGGCACACTTACAGCTGCAGCAGAGGCACTTAATGTGCACCACAGCACTGTGTTAAGACGAATTAACAGCCTTGAAAAAAACCTAGATACCCGCTTGTTTCATCGCCATGCTCGTGGTTACAAGGTAACTGAAATTGGCGCTAAATTATTTGCGACAGCGCAAACTATAGATACCTCGCTCGAACAGCTACATAACGATATTGCCGCTGCCGACAGTACTTTACGCGGAAGTTTATTACTTACTACGGTGAGTGGGTTTATTGATGTTATGGGTGATGTATGTGAGCAATTTCAGGCATTACACCCACAAGTGCAGCTTGAAGTTATTTTGGAGCAAAAACGCTTGCGGCTCGATCACGGGCAAGCACATATTGCGCTTCGTGCAGGCCCTAAACCTGATGAGGGTGACTACATTGCTCAGCACTTAGCAAAGCTTACATCGGGTTTATATGCTAACAAACGCTACATTACAAGGCATGGCATGCCTAAATCACTAGATGATTTATTGCAGCATAATTTTGTATCAGGAGTGGCGGGATATAATGCGCGCGTACCTTATTTTGCTTGGGCAGACGAAAACATTCCTGCATCGCAAATCAAATTACGTGTATCAGAAACTGCCGAGGCCACGCGCGCGATTATAAAAGGCTTAGGCATTGGTGGTTTACAACATGATGTAGCAGCGCAATATAGCGATTTGGTCCCTGTGCTACATAGTGAATTAAATTGGCCCACAGATGTGTGGTTAGTGACCCACCATTTAGTGCATCGCACCGCGAAAGTACAAGCTTTTGCAGGCTTATTAAAGGCGCATTTTAATAAACTTGCTAAGTAAAAAAATTGAAGGGCTCCCGATCGAGTTATTTTTTGGCAATTAGCATTTAAACAGTTTTACAATGAAAAGGCGTACAACAAGTTGTTGTACGCCTTTTTTGTTTTTAAATTACTGTGCTTTACAACTTACGTTTTTAAGCTCAATAGTGAGATCTTTTTTAGGGTAATACAGCACGCATTGCTCGCCAATAATTTGCAAAACAAACTTTTCTGACTTGATATTATGCGCGCCCATAATGGGCATACCATTGGGATCTTTACTTGTACCATGGCTTAGTAAAAGCTCACTGCGTTTGGTAAAAACGGTGTCGGCCAGTGTAACAAGCGTACCGCCTTTAGCTTTTATTATTGCCTGTTGCAGCACAGTTATAACGCCTGGGTTAACCTCTGTTAATAGCGCAGGCTTTGCAACGGCATTACTCATACTATTACACCCTCCTATACTTATTAATACAGTGAGTACCGCCAGTAACTTTACCATTATTGCTCCTTAGACAACGTAGGCCATGTAAGGTCCATGTTACCGCGGGTAAGATCATTTGGTGCGTTTAAAGGCTGCAGTCTTTCGCTCGTAGCAGCAAAGCTTGGTACATCTACTTTACTATTAGCGACCGTTGTTGTGATTGGGCACTCGCCGTTATTATCTATATGAAAAAGTGCTGTAGATAGTAACCTTTCGTTGCTATCACCAAGTTGATTATCAAAGTCATCACTAACAACACACCCTTGTACATCGGCATTAAATTGTGGTGTTGGTGTTGGGGTAAAGCCTGCGGCATATTCGCCAAAGCCTTTACTGTTAACGCCACTAAATTGAATGGTGTAGTAGGTTGTTCCACAGTTGTGTGTAGGCGTGAATCCGTATGGTTTACCACAGGTTGTATCGCCAATAAGTACCACCTCTGCATCTATTCCTTTTAAGCCATTAATAAATGCTTCAGAGGCTGAACAGGTACCTGATGTACTTAGTACATATACCTTAGATAAGTTTAAATCAGGTAATTTATCGCCAGTACTAAAAAACGTTGAGTAATCTATTTCTTCGTCAATAAATGGAAATGGAGAATCGACAGGCTGTTTATCATTTTGTTGCGTTTGATAGTAAAAGCGGTTTTGTACATTGGCACTTCCTGCCACCATATACGCTAGCTGCGCAGACAGCGCTAATAAACCACCGCCGTTGTATCTAAAATCAATAACTAGTTCGTCTACGTTATCGGTTCTAAATTTATTTACTGCATCAATTAGGCCCTCTTGGGCAATACCTATATGGCTATTAAACTGCATATAACCAACGCGCGTGTTATTGCTTGTTACAATCGTTTTTACATTTTGAACAGGCGTTTGCTCAATGTTACCCGCTGTGACGTTAAATGTTTTTTCCGTGCCGTCGTTACTGCGAACAACAATTGTATGCGAATCACCGTTGGTTGGGCTAAATAAGCCTTCGTTTAAAGTATCAATCCCGGCTTGGGTATTGGTATTAATACTTACGCCATCCACTTCAAGTACGGTATCGCCTCGTTGAAAGCCAATTTGGCTAGCTGGTGAGTCATCTTCAAGGTAAGCAACACGTAAAATTCTATCGGCTGAATCACCAATAAATGCCCAGTTAATACCATAACCAGAGGTAACGCCCGATTGTGCTTCTTGGAAGTAATCTTCAGAGGGTTCTGAAAAATGAAAGTTATCTTTTTTAGCGCCTGAATCGGTTAGCTCTTCGGTTTTTAGTTGAGCAAAATAGTCAGCGACGGTATCGAACGATTCAGGGTCGTTATCGGCTATTTCGTCATACCACAGGTATGTTTCGTCGCTCCATGAGCGAAGCCATAGTTTTTCGTATAAGGCTGAACCAGCTTGGTCAGGGTAAGGCTCATTATTATTAAACGGGTCGTTACCTGTACGTGGGTTTTCGCAAAAGTTTTTGAGTTCGTCTGAAGGTTCAAATACACCGGCAGTCCATGTCGGTGTGCTACTTGTAGGTGGCGTGACAGGCGCTGGTGTAGTGTTGCTACCTCCGCCTCCACCACAACCTGTTAAAGCAAAAACTGAGAGCGCGCTAATAATTGCAAGCGATAGAGTGTTGTTTTTAAACATATTCGGTACTTCCTGTAAATAAGTTGTTTAAAATACTACAACACCTGATTATTTATTCAACGTTTTGCTTTTTCTTTATGTAAATAATTGTGTCATTTTTTATTGGTAAAGCAGTATTTTAAGTTCGCTTATTAGCGGGAATATCATTACATTTTTTGTATAGTGCTTTTTAGTGCTAGGTCTTGCTTTTGCCACGCATTAAAAAGTTTTTGTTGTTGTTTTGAAATTTTTAAACCATAGGTTTTTTGCATGTAAGCATAGGCGTCGGCAATTTTTTTACGGGCATAAAATGGTGGCTCAACAACACGTTGCTTAAAGTTTACTTTTACATCGCATTGGCCGTATTGAGTCGCGGCTCCACCTAGCATGCCAAAACGATAATTAGAGCGGTCAGCATTTATTTCGCCAATTGCGGGGGCTAAGTTATTTATATCAGCTTCCATTTTTCGAAATTTTTCGCTGACTTTACGGCAGTTTTTCCGCCCACCATTTTGCCAACATTGTAGTTGATGCCCAAACTCCCATGCCGATACAATATGCTCCCATTCAATACGTAAAGCGCGCTGGTTTACTTTGCCTGAGCGGGTAAATGTATTACGAGGTACATAGCCACAACCCGTTGGATCTGGCACTAGTTTTTTACCTTGTTTTTTAATATCACAACCGCAATACAGGCTTTTTGCATTGTGCGGTAGCGTTTTTATTAAGTGCTTTTTAGCAGTAGAGAAGCGAGTAAAGTCTTTACTTGATACCGAAAAACAGACACAGCAAGCCAGTAAGGCCAAAATCAATCGGGTCATATCCATCACATACGTGAACTACAGGAGTCCCTAGTTTACTGGCTCAACAGGCAAACATAAACTTATTTAAATCTGCGTTTAATTCTTATGTTTTGTAATAGCAGTAAAAAGCCAGTTAAACAAAAACAGACACTGGTTGCAGCAAAGCTAATTAATAGAGGATTATTAAAGTTTTCACGTTCATCGTAATCCATAATATGCAGCATCCAAAAAAAATCGAAAATTCGCCACAGTGTGCTGCGCACAGTAATCACTTTGCCTGTATCTGATGACAAATAGAGTGTGGTACTAAATGTATCGTTAAATTGTACTTTCCATACATCTTTTTTATAACCGCTTTCTCTTGGTCCTAAACCTAATAAAGTGGTACTTACTGGTTGAGCATTAATAAGTAAATGCGCGTGTGCATTAGTAATTATTTGCTGTTTATTGGGGGCTTTAAATGGTTGCCCAGTCATGCCATTAAAACTTTGAGGGTTGCCTTCACTGGTTACAGTTATAAGTGGGGTAGATAAAAAATGTGCAAAGGTTATTTTAGTCGGATTAGTGACTTGCGAAACAATATTATCAATTGATGCCACGTAATCGCTGCTTTTAAAGGGGTTAACTAGGGTGCGTGTTGCTAGGTGTTTACCATGTACTTTTTCAAGCGGAATAGCGCTCATAACCAAACCGCCAAGCAACCAAGCTAGTATTTGTATTCCTAATAAATAGCCCAACCATTTATGAAGTTTACGTGCTGGTTTAAAAACTTTTTTCATGTGTGTTTATCTTATTATTTTTACAAGACATTTTACGCGATGGTTGAGCAAGGTGAGTGCGACAAAATGTCGCACTAGTGCATTAAAATAGCGTTTCAGCACAATAGCGCCAATTGTAAGCAGCAATCGCACTCTAAAATAAGAGTATTACCATATAAAACGTCTATTTATAGGGTGTTGATTTGGTATAAAGGTAAAACTGCGTTAAAGTTTGCATGGTAACCATTAGAGGATAAATACGAGACAATGTCGGAAATTCAATTTTTAAATGTAGATCTAGAGCTTGAGTCAAAACAAGATATTAGTGTGCTGGTGGCCGACCTAAAAAAAGTCGCAACGATTTTACATTATGACAAAGACGAATACCGTCAATTAGCACGTATTGAGGTAGCTGGCGATGTAAAATCACCAGACAAAGCAATAAACCATATATGTGAGCTTATTGAGTCATGTTCACGCAATGCATTAAAGCAATGGTTAAGCTGCTCACGTAGAACATTTGATATAGGGTTTGAGTCAGGCACGTCGCCAAAGTGTTTTAATCAAGCTTTACATGCAGATACACTGCTGCGTATATCTGCTATTGGCGCGGGTATGGAAATAACAATTTACCCTATCGAAAAATAACTTACGTCTTTCGCTCAACAACGGCTGCGGTCATTTTTGATACGCAGCACAGCTCGTTGCGGCTGTTTGTGATTTTTATTTCCCAAACAGAGCTTCGTTTTCCAATATGAAATGCGCGTGCTGTTGCCGTTAATGTACCATTGCGAGAAGCCTTTAAATGGCTTGCACTTATTTCTTGCCCAACACAGTAAAACTTTGTGAAATCAACCACAAAATTAGCAGCATAGCTAGCTACGGTTTCGGCGAGTACAACGTTTGCGCCGCCATGAACCATGCCAATAGGGTTATGGTGTGCAGGGATTGCAGGCATGGTTGCTACTAGATAATCGTCGCCTATCTCTGTTATTTCTATTCCCATGGTTTTCATTAGCGTCCCTTGGCCATTAATGCCTTCGTCCAATTGTTTACACAATGCTAATGTAATGGGTTGATGCCAAATACTCATATAGATTCCTTTAAATTTAATGCAGCAAGTTACTATTTTTATAGGCTATTTTAGAAAGCCCCTAAAATGTACACGTAAGGAAGTAATTTGGCTATTTGAACGGATAATTTAAATTTGCGATTTTTATTTAACTGTATATACTCACAGTTAAATGTACTGTATGGAAAACCAGTTGTATGCGCCCATTAACTAAACGCCAAGCTCAAATACTCGAATTAATTAAAGTGTTTATTAAAGACACTGGTATGCCGCCTACACGTGCCGAAATAGCACAAACGTTAGGGTTTAAAAGTGCAAATGCCGCTGAGGAACATTTAAAAGCCCTTGCCAAAAAAGGGGTGATTAAAATGAAACCTGGCGCAAGCCGTGGAATTCAACTTGTTGAAGAAGAGGAGCCAGAACAATTAGGTTTACCGCTTATTGGCCGAGTTGCGGCAGGTTCCCCTATTTTGGCGCAAGAACATGTTGAAAGCCACTGTAAAATTGACCCATTAATGTTTAAACCAGCTGCCGACTTTTTACTGCGCGTAAACGGTATGAGTATGAAAGATATAGGCATTATGGATGGCGATTTACTTGCTGTGCATAAAACACAAGTGGCTGAAAATGGTCAAGTTGTGGTTGCCCGTGTTGATGACGATGTAACCGTAAAACGCATTGAAAAAGCGGGTCGCCAGGTGTTGCTTCATGCTGAAAATGACGAGTTTGCACCAATTAAGGTCGATCTTGAAACTGAGTCGTTCAACATTGAAGGCTTAGCAGTGGGTGTAATTCGTAACGCGGACTGGGTGTAATTCGTAACGCGGACTGGATGTAGTTCTTTCTTATTTTATAAAAAGCGCACTTTTTTGGTGCGTTTTTTTATTTTTAAAATTTTGTTTGTTTTTTATTCACACTCTTTCATTTCATCCTTAGCCCTTACCACCTCTCGATTTGAGCCATTTTCTTCTACGTTCAACTAAGCCAACTCTCTACTTTTTATATATTTATTGTTTGTTTTTAATACAAAAAACTTGCATGGTGGTTAAATATTAACTAATTGTTAATAAGCTGACGCTGGCAATACTCATCGCTTTTAAGTTTTGAGCACACACAATAAACTTTTGCTAGCGCAGTGAATGCCAATTTTTATAAATAAAACGGCATTAATAAAAAAATAAAAATAACGAATTGGCGTTTAAGCCGTATGCCTCTTCGCTTTGCACTAGCAACAGCATCAAAGGAGTCGTCACATGGGTAAACTTAGTTGTACCTTGTGGCTTATATTGTGTGTTTTTCCGCAGTTAGCCTTGGCAAATAGCCAATTTAATATGCGTAAAGGCGTTACAGATATAAGTGAAAATGTTTACGAATTACACATGACCATATTTTTTATATGTTGTGTGATTGGGATAATAGTGTTTGCCATTATGCTTTGGGCACTCATTCATCATCGCAAATCTAAAGGAGCGGTTCCCGCTCAATTCCACGAAAGCACCAAAGTAGAAATTCTTTGGACCGCCATTCCATTTGTTATTTTAATTGCTATGGCAGTGCCAGCTACAAAAACGTTAATAGCGATGGAAGATGCCAGTAAAGCCGACTTAACAATTAAAGTTACAGGTTCACAGTGGAAATGGCATTATGAATATATGGGAGAAGATGTAGAGTTTTACTCAATGCTTGCAACTCCTCAGGATGAAATAACTAATTTAGCTGATAAAAACCCAAATTATCTACTTGAGGTAGACAAACCCCTCGTACTGCCAATTAATCAAAAAATTCGTTTTTTAATGACCTCAGATGATGTTATCCACTCTTGGTGGGTACCAGACTTTGCCGTTAAAAAAGATGCCAACCCAGGCTTTATTAACGAAACATGGACCAACATAAACGAAGAAGGCATTTACCGAGGTCAGTGTGCCGAGCTGTGCGGTAAAGATCACGGGTTTATGCCCGTTGTGGTAGAGGCCAAATCTGAGGCTGACTTTAAAGTATGGTTGGCCGATGCTAAACAAGCTAAGCAACAAGCAGCTTTAGCTGATGCCGCTTTACTTGATCAAACATTACCTAAAGAAGAGCTAATGGAGCTGGGCGCTCAAGTATACTTGGCAAGTTGTGCAGCATGTCATCAACCTACGGGGTTAGGGCTACCGGGCGTATTTCCGGCTCTTAAAGGCAGCCCAATTGTACTTGGCGATATAAAAGGTCATATAGACATACTTATTCATGGGAGCCCAGGCACGGCAATGCAATCATTTGCCAAGCAGTTATCTATAAAACAATTGGCTGCGGTTATTACTTACAAGCGAAATGCATGGGGTAACGATACCGGTGATGTTATTCAGCCTAGTGAGATTCAAGCAGCACTTGATGCCGACGTGGAGGCTAACTAATGAGTAGCATAGCAGAACAACCAAACGCCAATGAAGCGCATCATGCTCATCATCCAGCTAAAGGCTTTAAGCGCTGGCTTTATACAACAAATCATAAAGATATTGGCAGTTTATATTTAATATTTTCGTTGACCATGTTTTTAATTGGTGGCGCCATGGCTATGGTGATCAGGGCCGAATTATTTCAGCCAGGGTTGCAGTTGGTCGATCCCCACTTTTTTAATCAAATGACTACAGTTCATGGTTTAATAATGGTGTTTGGCGCCGTTATGCCTGCCTTTACGGGATTAGCCAATTGGATGATACCGTTAATGATAGGTGCGCCAGATATGGCATTACCTAGAATGAATAACTGGAGCTTTTGGATCTTACCTTTCGCATTCTTAATTTTGCTTGCTTCTTTATTTATGCCTGGAGGAGGTCCTGCTTTTGGCTGGACCTTCTATGCTCCGCTTTCAACCACATACAGTAACGACAATACTGCCTTGTTTGTATTTGCGGTGCACATAATGGGTATTAGCTCAATTATGGGTGCTATTAATGTGGTTGTGACTATAGTTAATTTGCGTGCACCTGGCATGACGTGGATGAAACTCCCCCTGTTTGTATGGACATGGCTAATAACGGCATTTTTACTCATTGCTGTTATGCCCGTTTTGGCAGGGGCGGTGACCATGGTTTTAACCGATAAATATTTTGCGACTAGCTTTTTTGACGCTGCCGGCGGTGGCGATCCGGTGATGTTCCAGCATATATTTTGGTTTTTTGGTCACCCCGAAGTTTACATCATGATTTTGCCAGCGTTTGGTATCATTTCAACCATAGTGCCTACTTTTTCGCGTAAAAAGCTATTTGGCTATGCATCTATGGTTTATGCAACGTCATCTATAGCATTGTTAAGCTTTATTGTGTGGGCGCATCACATGTTTACCACCGGTATGCCGGTAGCTGCAGAGCTATTTTTTATGTACTCCACAATGCTGATATCGGTACCTACCGGCGTTAAAGTATTTAATTGGGTAGCCACCATGTGGCGCGGTTCTATTAGCTTTGAAGTCCCTATGATGTTCAGTATTGCTTTTATAGTGCTGTTCACATTAGGTGGTTTTTCAGGGTTGATGCTTGCTATTACTCCCGCTGATTTTCAATACCACGACACTTATTTTGTAGTGGCTCATTTTCATTATGTGTTAGTGACAGGGGCGGTATTTTCAATCATGGCCGGTGCTTATTACTGGCTGCCAAAATGGACTGGCAATATGTTTAATATCACGCTGGCTAAGTGGCATTTTTGGTTGTCGTTAGTCAGTGTAAATGTGCTGTTTTTTCCAATGCATTTTGTGGGTTTGGCTGGTATGCCTCGTCGTATTCCTGATTATGCACTGCAATTTGCAGACTTCAACGCAATTATAAGTATTGGTGGTTTTGCATTTGGTTTATCTCAGCTGTTGTTTGTAGTGGTTGTTTTTAAATGTGCAAGAGGCGGCGAAAAAGTCCCTGCAAAAGTATGGGATGGCGCTGAAGGGTTAGAGTGGGAAGTTGAATCCCCTGCGCCTTACCATACCTTTTCAACACCACCGGAAATTAAATAATGACCCACGCACCGCTCCTTAAACGCTTGATTATTATCAGTATAGGTATGTTTGCGTTTGCGTTTGCCTTAGTGCCGTTATACGACGTGTTTTGTGACTTAACCGGGCTAAATGGTAAGCCATCGTTAGAGCAAGCGCAGCAAAGTAGCGTGATTGAGCAAACAAGGGACGTTAGCGTGAGTTTTACAACTCATGCACAAAGCGGTGCATCTTTTGAGGTGAAATCAAAAGAGTACAGTGTGGTTGTGAAACCCGGAGAAATGCGAGAAGTCGTTTTTAGCGCAAAAAATAGTAGTGAACTCGATAAAGTTATGCAGGCAGTACCGTCTGTTTCACCAGGCAAAGCGGCAAAATATTTACACAAAATGGCCTGCTTTTGCTTTGATCAACAACCCCTAAAAGCGGGGGAAGAGCTCGAATTTAAATTGCTTTTTTATGTTGATACAGCGCTTCCAAGTGATGTTGAAGAGCTAACTTTGTCTTACACCGTATTTGATATTAGTGAGCAACTAGTTGCCAGTAATAACTAGCAACAAACACTAGTGCGAAACTAGGAGCAAGTAAAATGAATCAAGAACATGAGCATTATTACGTACCAGAGCAAAGCCCGTGGCCCATTGTAGGAGCGGTTGCGTTGTTTTTTATCGCCGTAGGCGCAGGCTTAACAGTGATGGAAGTTGGCAAGGAAGGGGGGAGCGGTGTTTATTTACTTTATGCCGGTATAGCCGTTCTTTTATATATGTTATTTGGCTGGTTTAAAAATGTTATTCACGAGTCAGGCCAAGGGTTGTACTCAGCACAAATGGATCGTTCTTTTCGACAAGGCATGAGCTGGTTCATTTTTTCTGAGGTTATGTTTTTTATGGCCTTTTTTGGTGCGTTATTTTATGCACGTATGATTTCGGTGCCCTGGTTGGGGGGCGCGGGTAACAATGCTATGACTAATGAAGTGTTGTGGCCTACCTTTGAAGCTATGTGGCCTTTGGTTGTTACACCCTCCGGTGACACAACCCAAGCTATGGGGTGGCAAGGCCTACCATTGATCAATACGTTAATTTTAATCGCTTCATCGGTCACGTTACATTTTGCCCATGTTGCAATGGAAAACAACAAACGTAAACCACTGAAAGTGTTTTTAGGACTTACGGTGTTATTAGGCGTGTGCTTTTTAGCATTGCAAGTAGAGGAATACGTTCATGCATATAATGACTTAAATTTAACATTAGATGCCGGTGTGTACGGTAATACATTCTTTTTGCTTACAGGCTTTCATGGCATGCATGTCACACTCGGAGCCATACTTTTATTTGTCATTTTAATACGAATATTAAAAGGTCATTTTACCAAAGAAAAGCACTTTGCGTTTCAAGCTGCTGCTTGGTATTGGCATTTTGTAGATGTGGTATGGCTGTGTTTATTTGTGTTTGTATATGTGCTGTAACGTTTATGGGCGAGCTATTTGCCTTTATATAACCGAGCTTAACTGCTGCGATTGTGACCAATAATACAACAACCGAAAACAACACTCGGCGTCCTAAAAAGTGAGACATAGGTCGCCCGTTTGTTTTTCCAGACACCATAATAAATAGCGCTCTAAATAAGTTAAAAAGTATAAACATTAACAACAGTACAATAATAATTTTAATAATCACTGAGTTGACCCTTTATGCAAGTAGTTTTAAGGCACAAACAAAAGCTTAGTTCAATAATCACAATTTGTATGGTTGTGGTTGTTGTACTGGTATGTGTGCGCCTAGGTTTTTGGCAATTAGAACGAGGTGAAAAAAAACAGCAACAGCTCACTGCTATTGCTCAAATACAAACTCATGGTGTCATGAGTTGGTCGCAGTTGCTAAATTTACCAAAGCAGTGGAATAAAACCGGTGTACTAGTCGAGCTTAAAGGGACACTTTTAAGCGAACATTACTGGTTGTTAGATAATCAAGTATATAACGGACAAGTGGGTTACGACCTACTCGCCCTGTTAAAACCAAATAATGATATGCGTGCAGTATTGGTTAATTTAGGTTGGGTGAGAGCCCCGCTATCACGGGATATTTTACCTGCAGTAGTTATGCCCCAAGGTGAGTTTACGGTCAAAGCACAAATTAAAGAGAATAACCTCAGTAGTTTTACCCTAGAAGATAAGACCTCGAGTGGTGATTTGCCCAAACGCATTCAATCAATCGACTTAAGCTTTATACAATCACACACTAATTTCCCATTGGTTAACTTTATGGCATATCGCCAAGGTGAGGGTGATGAAATTGCGATACCGCATTACGAAGCGGTTGTAATGAGCCCACAAAAACATAACGCCTATGCGGTGCAGTGGTTTTTAATCGCCTTTGCATGTGTTGTTGTAGCCATTTTTGCGAGTAAAAAAAGGAATAAAAATGAAAAATAAACCCCTTTTATTGTTTGTAACCTGTTGTGCTATCCCTTTGTTTTTAGCCTATAGCGCGCTCAAATTCGATTGGTTACCTAGTGCGGTTACAAATCACGGTGAATTTCTAAATGAAGAGATAAAACTAGAAAACTGGCAACAAAATAATCCTAAACAATGGACGATAGCGCTTAATTATTCGAGTGAGTGCAGTGCGTCATGTAACGAGCAACTTGAGGCGCTTAATAATTTGTATATAGCGCTTGGTAAAAATCAAGGAAAGGTAGATATGGCTGTTATGGGAAGTCCTTCACAAGCTGACTTACCATGGAAAAAAATGGCCCAGCAAGCAAGCTTGACCCCCGCAAGTTTGTATTTAATTGATCATATGGGGCTTGTGGTACTTGAGTACCCATACAAAGCAAAGCCTCAAGAAAACCGCTTAGTTCAAAAAGGGCTATTAAAGGATTTAAAAAAACTACTTAATTATTCTCGTTCAAGCTAATCCGTTTAGTGTGAGGTTAAAGATGTACAAAAATTATAAGAATTGGGTTTTATTGACCGGACTTTTTGCTTTAGTTGTTGTTGCACTGGGTGCATACACTCGTTTGAGTGATGCAGGGCTGGGTTGCCCAGATTGGCCCGGGTGTTATGGCTTTTTAACGGTTCCTAAACATGAAGCTGATATTGCTTTAGCAACACAAAGCTACCCTGATATGGTGTTTGAAAAAGCAAAAGCCTGGAAAGAAATGATTCATAGGTATTTTGCGGGCACCTTAGGATTGATGATTTTAGCGCTGTTTATTGTTGCTTTTTTAAAGCGTCAATTTCCAACTACACCATTAAAGCTCACATCTTTATTGCTATTACTTGTTGTGTTTCAAGCTGCCTTAGGTATGTGGACTGTCACTATGAATCTGCAACCACTTATTGTGATGGGGCATTTATTGGGTGGTTTTAGTATTTTATCGCTAATTACATTGCTGTATTTAAGGTTAACAGCAAAACCCATTATGGGCGGAGATGCGGGGGCTAAGCGGTATTATGGAATAAGTTTGATTGCTCTTTTTGTGCTGATTTTACAAATAGCGCTTGGCGGCTGGCTTGCGGCTAATTACGCAGCACCACACTGTAATGGTTTACCCTTGTGTGATTACGCTCAGCCTTTTTCACTGAGGAGTGTTTTTCAGTTACCGCTTGAGCACAGCAACTACGAGTTTGGTGTGCTTTCACAACAAGCAAGAATGTCTATTCACTTATTACACCGTATTTGGGCATTAGTAACCTGCATATTTTTGGCGCTTATTATGTGGAAAATTTACAGTCACGCTTACTCTCAAAAAATTAAAAGCTGCGTAATAGCAGTATTGGTTACTTTATTTTGCCAAATTAGCTTAGGACTCATTTTGGTACATTGGCACTTTCCGTTGGGTGTTGCACTGGCGCATAACCTAATGGCTGCCATACTGTTATTAAGTATGGTTAGGTTGTGTTATTACCTAAAATCACGCACATAAAGGAGAAATATAATGGCACTAACAATAAACAAAAAAACAATACAGCCTGCACATACTCAATCACTTAGCTTGCGTGCTTACGATCTATTACAAGATTACTTAGCCATCAGTAAATTTAAAGTGGTGGCGATGTTGGTTTTAACAGCCTGGGTTGGATTAGCATTAGCCCCGGATGTTGGACGTGGAATAGGCGTTCAGATGATTAGTCTATTAGGAATAGGCCTGTTATCTGCTGCCGCTGCCGTTATTAACCATGTAGTAGATAGCGAAATAGACTCTAAAATGGCAAGAACGCGTCATCGCCCTGTTGCTAAAGGGCGTTTAAGTAAAGCACATGCATTAACGTTTGCGGCAAGTATTGGTATCGCTGGTTTCATCATGCTTATGGTGTGGGCTAATACGCTTACAGCAATATTAACGTTATTTGCATTAGTGGGTTATGCCTTCATTTATACGTCATTTTTAAAACGTGCAACACCTCAAAATATTGTAATAGGCGGACTTGCTGGAGCGATGCCGCCATTGCTTGGTTGGGTATCTGAAACAAACCAAATGGCAGCAGCGCCGTGGTTGCTTGTTATGATTATATTTACCTGGACTCCTCCTCATTTTTGGGCTTTAGCCATTGCCCGAAAAAGTGATTACGAGCGTGCAAAAATTCCAATGCTGCCGGTTACCCACGGTATCGACTTTTGTAAAACATGTGTAGTTGCATACTCAGTTTTATTGGCCTTAGTGTGTGTGATGCCATACTTAATTGGTATGTCAGGGGGTATTTACTTAGTTGGAGCTTGTGCGCTAAATAGTGTGTTTATGTACAAAGCCATTAAGTTAAAATTTGCAGCTAATAACGACAAGGCTATGGATTTATTTCGTTTTTCGATAGTGCATTTAATGGTACTCTTCGTGGTCTTATTTATAGATAAATGGCTCCCTTTATGAAGCGGTTATGGCTTTTAGTAATTGTTGTTTTAAGTTTATTTTTATCAGCGTGCTCAAGTGAAAACGATCCTCAAAACTTAAATGCACTTGTTTATGAAAACGCTAAATCACTTTTGGATTTTACGTTAAAAAATCAGCACGGCGAACCAGTGACAAAAGCGCAATTTAAAGGGCAATGGAATTTAGTGTTTTTAGGATACACAAGTTGTCCCGATATATGCCCGTTAACATTGGCTAAGTTAAACGCAGTTTATAAAGAGCTGGAAGCTGATTACCCATTACAAATCTGGTTTGTGTCGGTCGATCCAAACAGAGACACAGCAGAAAAACGAAAACAATATATAGATTACTTTAACCCCAATTTTTTGGCTGTTTCAGGGGAGCACAAAGATCTTTTTCCAGTAGTAAGAGAGCTTGGCCTAATTTACGCAATTAGTGATACAACAAAAGCTGATTATGCGGTTGATCATAGCGCATCAGTTGCGTTGGTTGATGATACAGGAGCGCTAAGAGCTATTTTCAAACCTGAGTTTAAACAAGGCAGTGTGCCGCTTATTAATTCAACTCAATTAACGCAAGAGTTTAAAGTTATTGCAAACTACTACTAAAAACTGACTTTTTAAATTTTCACGTATTTTAAGGGGGCTTTAGGCTCCCTTTTTTGTTTTTTCATTCCTGTTTATAAATTTATTAAATTTTTTTTTGACCCTTTTATGGCAATTTTAACAACTAGAGCTAAGCTTTTGTTATGAATTGAAATGAAAGGGATTACACAATTTTAAATGTTAAAACTTCCAAGCGAACTTGTGATTACCCAAGTTGAAACGCTCCACCAAGACTTACTACAAGAACTCAATAGCAACGACGATATCAGTCTTGATATTAGCGGTGTAGTGTCTGCAGATACTGCATCTATTCAGCTGTTATGTGCGCTTCAAAAACACTTACTTACCATCCAACACAAAATTATATGGGTCGGCAGTAGTGCAGCATTAGCACATACCATTAATCAGCTTGGCTTAAGTCATTATTTAACAATCGAAAGAAATAGTTAGAGGTTTATATGAAAAAAATCTTAGCGGTTGATGATTCAGCATCAATGCGTCAGATGGTGAGCTTTACCTTAAAAACCGCAGGCTTTGATGTAACAGAGGCCAAAGACGGCAGTGAGGCATTGGCTATTGCTAAGCAGCAAGGTTTTGATGCGGTTATTTCAGATGTAAACATGCCCATTATGGATGGTATTACATTAATTCGAGAGCTACGTACATTACCCGATTATAAATTTACGCCACTACTTATGCTAACAACCGAGTCGGGCTTAGAAAAAAAGGTAGAAGGTAAAGCGGCTGGTGCAACAGGCTGGATAGTAAAGCCATTTAATCCTGAGCAGTTACTAGCGGTAATTAAAAAGGTTATTCGTTAGTCAAGGAGCGCAAAGTGAGTATAGATTTAAGTCAATTTTTTGAAGTTTTCTTTGAAGAGAGTTTTGAAGGCCTCGATACCATGGAAGCTGAGCTTTTAAACTTAGTACCCGGTGAGGAAGACTTAGAAACTATTAACACTATTTTTAGAGCCGCCCATTCAATAAAAGGGGGGAGTGGGACATTTGGTTTTTCATCGGTGTCTGATTTTACTCATGTACTTGAAACCTTACTGGACCAAATTCGTCAAGGCGAGCGCACCCTGACAACCGAGCACGTTAATTTATTACTTAAAGCGGTTGATTGCCTTCGTTCGTTACTGGCTGGATTGCAGGCAGAGCAAGAGCCCGACTTAACTGAAGCCGATACACTACGAGCACAATTTGAAGAAGTGCTAGGAATAAATAGCACAACGCAAGAGTCCAACATTCAAACTTCAGATAGCCAGTCTGATAGCGATACATACCAAATAGACTTTAAGCCTCATCATCACTTATTTAAAACAGGTAATGAACCACTCATTATGATTAGTGAGCTTGAGCAGTTAGGCGAGTTAGATACCACCGTTTTTTATGATGAAGTCCCTGAAATAACCAATTTGAGTAGTGATGAGTGCTTTTTACATTGGCGTTTTTTCTTAAATACCAGTCATGGTGAAAGCGCAATTAAAGAGGTGTTCGAATGGGTTGAAGATGATGCTGATATTACCATTGAATTGTGTGGCGGCCTGTTTACTGATGAGTTACCCACTCCTGATGCTGACAGCAGTACAGTAGATCAAGAGCCATCAATCCAAGAGCCAGAGCCAAAGCAGGCGGAACAAGCTAAGCCCATAAAGCCAACCTCTGCTAATACGAATAAAAAATCAACAACACCCGAGTCGACTTCTATTCGCGTTGGGATTGATAAAGTTGACTCATTAATAAACATGGTGGGTGAGCTTGTTATTACTCAAGCTATGCTTAATCAACTTAGCGAGCAAGACATTACGCCAGCAACAATTACGGCATTGCAAGAAGGTTTAGCGCAACTTGCGCACAACACTCGCGATTTACAAGAAAACGTAATGCGTATCCGCATGTTGCCAATTAATTTTGTATTTAGCCGTTTCCCACGTTTGGTGCGCGACATTGCGCAAAAGCTAAATAAACAGGTTGAATTAAAGCTGATAGGCGAGCAAACCGAATTAGACAAAACCGTGATGGAAAAAATTTCTGATCCTATGGTTCATTTGGTTAGAAACTCATTAGATCATGGCCTAGAAACGGTTGAGAAAAGACTGCAAGCCGGAAAAGATCCAGTAGGAACGGTCACTTTAAATGCATTTCACCAAGGCGGAAATATTGTTATTGAAATAATGGATGATGGGCAAGGGCTAAACACTAAAAAAATTCAAGAAAAAGCCATTGCTAATGGACTGATCTCTGCCGACAACCACCTTAGCAATGAGGAAATAAACGAGCTTATATTTATGCCTGGTTTTTCCACTATGGATGAAGTGAGTGACTTATCTGGCCGTGGTGTTGGTATGGATGTAGTTAAGCGTAATATTCAGTCATTAAATGGCTCTGTAGAGGTTACATCCGCGCCAGGTGTAGGATCAACGTTTACAATTAGATTACCGCTTACACTGGCTATTTTAGATGGCCAATTAGTTAAAGTGGCCCAGCATACCTATATTATTCCGCTTATTTCTATTGTTGAATCGCTGCAAATTGATATTGCCAAAGTAAGCCGTGTAGGCAAAAGCCTAGACGTACTTAGATTGCGTGATGAATACATTCCAATTTTAAGACTCTACGATATTTTTAATCATAATAACGCCATTGAGTCTCTTGATAAAACCCTGCTTGTTGTCGTAGAAACCGACAATCAAAAAGTGGGTTTATTGGTAGATGACCTCCTATCGCAACAACAGGTTGTCATTAAAAGTTTAGAGGCAAATTACCAAAAAGTAGATGGTATATCCGGTGCGACTATTTTGGGCGATGGACGGGTTTCATTGATAGTTGATATAAGCGGGTTGATAAAGCTTTCAGGATTAAAAAAGCCGGGCAGCCAAGAGTTAAGTATTGAGTCGCAAGTTGCTTTGGAGGCGTTATGATTTCAGAGCTAAATCTGCAGCAGCAAAAGGGCGTGAAACAATTTTTAACATTCATTATGGCTGATGAAGAGTACGGCGTAGATATTTTAACTGTGCAAGAAATTCGTAGCTGGGAGGAAATAACCGTTTTACCCAACGCTCCCGAATTTGTAAAAGGCGTTATAAATTTGCGTGGCACCATAGTGCCGATTATTGATTTAAGGCTGCGATTTGGCTTGCCCAGTATAGAGTATGGGCCGCTTACAGTGGTAATTGTAGTAAAAATAGAGTTTGAGCACGACAGTAAAATTATTGGTATTACCGTTGATGCCGTTTCTGAGGTTTACAGTATTTCAGAGCAAGACGCCAAAGCGGTACCAAGTATTTCAGAAACAAATAACGACGATTATGTGGCAGGGTTAGTTAACGTGGGTGAAAAAATGGTGGCGTTAATCGACTTGCAAAAAACAATGAATATTTAGAGTCAGTATTTGCTAAATAAAGTAAAAATAACTTAAAGGTGGTGATGAGCATGGGATGGTTTAGTAATCCAAAACAGTCTGAATCAAATAATGATTTAATTGTAAGCGCATTAAATAAGTCATTAGCTGTGATTGAGTTTGAGCCAAGCGGTAAAATAATTACCGCTAATGCTAATTTTCTTCGCGTAATGGAATATCAACTAGAAGAGATTCAAGGCCAGCATCACTCTTTATTTGTTGATAACACTGAGGCCCAAGGGAGTGACTACACACATTTTTGGGTACGATTAAACAGCGGCGAGTTTATATCTCAAGAATTTAGGCGTTTTACCAAAAGTGGTAAGGAGGTTTGGATTCAGGCCACTTATAACCCAATTATAAACTCCCAGGGGCAAGTTATTAAGGTTGTAAAATTTGCGACGGATATAACACCACAAAAACTCGCTGCAGCAGAGGCAAGAGGGCAAATTAATGCAATTAGTAAGTCTCAAGCAGTAATAGAGTTTAATTTAGACGGCACTATTATTGATGCAAACGATAATTTTTTAAATACGTTGGGGTATCAGCTTAACGACATTATAGGGCAGCACCACCGATTATTTGTTACACCTGAACACGCAAATAGTGATGAATATAAAGCTTTTTGGGCTAAGTTAGGGCGCGGTGAATTTGACTCGGGTGAATATTTAAGAATAGGTAAACAAGGTCAGGAAGTTTGGATTCAGGCCTCTTA
>NZ_PNDV01000120.1:0-428 GCF_005930865.1 Pseudoalteromonas sp. S554
CAACTGAGCTAGTGCCGCATCATATTAATTCTACTATTACATTTTAAAAGTTATATGTTGGTGCATATAACTAAACCACAAAGTGGTGCCCGAGGCCGGACTTGAACCGGCACACTCTAAGAGCGAGGGATTTTAAATCCCTTGTGTCTACCAATTCCACCACTCGGGCATCGAGTTTGCTATTTAAAGCGTGTGGAGTGTTGATTGGAGGCGGAACCCGGAGTCGAACCGGGGTAAACGGATTTGCAATCCGGTGCATGGCCACTCTGCCATTCCGCCCCAGCACTGGGGTTATAACCTTAGATAACTTGGAGCGGCACACGAGGCTCGAACTCGTGACCTCGACCTTGGCAAGGTCGCGCTCTACCAACTGAGCTAGTGCCGCATTTCGTTATCTTGGGGGCTATGCCCTCTCAACACGGACGCAT
>NZ_PNDV01000121.1:0-3165 GCF_005930865.1 Pseudoalteromonas sp. S554
GTGGTTCACTCAGTTTCAATTGAGACTCTAATTTGTTTGCCTCACTTAGCGAACTAAGCTTGGCTGTTAGAACTCAATCTGTACGAGTGCCCACACAGATGATTGCTTTATATTGTTAAAGAACGTTGCGACGTTGTCGCTAGGGATGCGTATAATACATCCTTTATTTTTCGAGTCAATACTTTGTTTTCAAATTTCTTTTTAGAATCTTTAAAAGTAAAGTTTTACTTAACTCTCTGATTAACTCTTGCCTCGCTATGCGTTGGCGCCTGCCGTCTCAGTGGGTCGCATTATAGGGATATTCGAGTGGGGGTCAACGTTTAATTCATGCTTTTTTGAATAAAAATACTTTTAGTACGAAAGGTATACAAATAAAGGGGTAGAGGGCGCTTTTAGCTTAAAAAACATGCATTTTTAATCTCTACTTAAATGCTAATACTCTATCAATATAGAAAGCGGAAAATAAAGCATGATATTTTCCGCTTTTTACAGAGTGGTTAATTAGCTGAAACTTCCCATACTGCGATAGAACCAGATATCTCATTACCTATGATAAGTAGCGGTTCGCCAGTTGCACTTTGTTCGCGTGGTATGAATGTCATCCCTTCTGGTGCTAGATCACCGGTAATTTCTGCACCAGCTATTAAACCTCGGTTATAAAAGTAGTCTTCAAACTGCACATCATATGGGTTAGTAATATCGTAAATCATGATCCCGCCCATACGCTCGAGTCCAATAAATGCAAAGGTGCGTTCGCCAATTGTACCTATAGTTAGCGCTTCGGGTTCTGCGCCTTTATCGTCTGAGCGTGTATCGCCTTTATTTTCATCTTCATTATTATTAAACGCCTCGCCATGAACTGATGCGGTAATACGACCTATATCGTCTCCAGAATCAAACACCACCAGCCCATTGCTGTCCCAAATGGTAAACGAACGTGCGCCATAGGCATAAAGCGATTCGTATTGACCATCGTTATTATTATCACCTTTAACCGTTGTCACTTTTAAACGGCCGATGTCGTTATCGTCGTTATTTAAGTAATCAAAATTAGCAGCAAGCGTTAGGTCTTCGACGCGGCTTTCATCTATGTAAGCAAGACAACCATCGTCTTCATCGAAATCTACGCCGCCTTTAGCTATGCAATCTGCCTCATTGGTTGTATCAAAAAAGTATTCGCGTGCATCACCTTCATTAGCCGACACTATAAAGTTTGCACCTTTCCAGCTAAAGCTTGAAATTGTGTCTGGCTGATACATGCCATATAAGCCAGGGTATGATTTAAAATTAACACCGCCGTCTTTATCTGATGCGTCTATTTGCAAGCTAGACCAGTCTTTAAACCCTAACCCTTTTAACTCAAGAGAGTTATCTTCTAAATTAACGATGGCTAGTCCATTATTTTCTTGAATCGATACGTAGGCATATTTGTTATCTTTAGAAATACTGACGTATTCTGGCTCTAAGTCCATAGCTACGGTGGTATTGATTAAATTACCATTTATGGTGCGCCCTGCTGGATTAGCAAATACCAGTCCGAGTGCTTCAAGTTCAGATTGCTTATCGTTGTATGCTGTAAAATCAATATTGGTAGCATTGTCGGCAATTACACCATCATTAACATTGATAATGCTGATAGAACCCTGTGGATCAATACTATAGTCGCCGTTAGGTTCCCCTTCGTTGGCAATAACTACTTTTGCTCCATCATGGCTAAATGTAACCATATCGGGCAAAAAACCAGCAGTTACATTTTTTATAAATATTGGTGTATCGCCGCTTATGTCGTAAAAGGCAACTTGACCTGCCTCTCCAACACTTTTAGCAGCCATTGCTACAGCAAGTAACTGGTTATTTTCATCTATTGCTATGCTGTTTGCGTCACCGGAGGTGTTGTCGTTTAAGGTAAGTGTAATTGCCGTACCTAAGTTGGTTGTATTTACAATGCCTTCGTTGTCTTGCACTAGAGCAGCTGTATCGAATGTGTCTGCAGGAATAATATTTACAACCGCAGCATCTCCCGAGCTATTAATAGCGTAAATCCATTTTTTTGATGCTTGATATGCGACTATTTCGGCAGCACCTTCAGGGCTTTGCGCATTGAGTACTGCTCGTCCTATTAGGTTAATAGTTAAAGCCGAATTTGCATTAGTGCCGTTAATTCCATTTTCACCTGCTGTACCTTGCTCGCCTTGAGCTCCTTGTGCGCCATTTTGACCATCATCGCCATCTAATGAGCAACCAGTCAGCATAGATAAAAGTGAAAGCGCTATTATTGATTTTTTTAACATTGTTCTTTTCCTTAGTGTGGTATTTGGTAAATATCAACACAGAGGTATTACAAAGTTATGGCACTTTTAATAAAGCTTTTTTACCTTAAAAAACCAGCTGATAGGCTAAAGGTAAAATAAGCAACATACCCAATACATAACCCATTTTTTTAAGCGCTGGCGAATAGTTGTTTTTTATTTTAAGACCTAGCAAGGGCCTAATAATATCAATGCGCATTACCAATAATGTAATAGCTGCGCACGTCCCCCAAGTGCACACAATAATTAAAAATAACTCAACCATAAGACCAAGGTTAAAAGGTTGTAGCACAAAGCATAAAATAATTAATACACTTTGATGCAATACATAAAAGGGAAACACCCAGCTATTTAGTGTGTTTAAGTAAGCTGCTTTAAAATTTAAAAAACGCTGCGCTAAGGTAAGCATGGTAAGTACACCAACTACTCTTTGAGTATTATATATTGCAGTCCACACATAGTTTCGTAAATCCAGTTCATTTTGATACGCCAAAGCAATACACACATACAATAGAGTAAAGCTTGCACACAATAGCCAAAGGTATCGATTTAAACTTTTCCAAAAATAAGTGTTTTTAGCTAACAAGTAGCCTGTAAATAAAAATATGAAGCCGCTTACTTCGCGTATTGCATCACCTTTTAAACAATTATTAGCAAGCAACATGGCTATTACCAATAGGCCTGTAAGCATAGAAAATGATAGGTTTACTTTAATCGTATTTAATAAAGAAGAAAAAATAGAAAACTTTGCTACTAATGAGTATATAAAAACAATAAGCATAAACTGCCACAAAGAGCGTAAATACCATAAATGATTTACATCAACATGCGGCCATACTGTTAGTGCATCATTCTT
>NZ_PNDV01000122.1:0-10460 GCF_005930865.1 Pseudoalteromonas sp. S554
TTTAAATTTAAAAATGGCTTGTTGTACGCGTTATTAAGCCCTGTTTAACTAGGCTTTTTTAACCATTTTAGCGTAATAAAAACCATCACTTTCACCCGGAAGTAGCTGTAAACCCGGTATGGTGAGGGTGTCTTTATCATGAAGAGGAATATGCTCTACGTCATCGTTATTAGCTAAAAATTTAGCAACTTGTTGTTGGTTTTCTTTTGGAAGAACCGAACATGTTGCATATACCAATGTACCACCAGGCTTGAGTAGAGGCCAAATGCTATTGAGTATATCGCCTTGTAGTGCAGCTAAGTCTTCAATGTCGGATGCACGGCGTAGCCATTTTATATCAGGGTGGCGACGAATAACGCCGGTTGCTGAACAAGGCACGTCTAATAAAATACGATCGAACTGTTCATCGTCCCACCATGTGTGCGGTTGCGATGCATCACCACATTGTAGGTCGGCACCTAAACCTATACGGGTTAAGTTTTGCTTTACGCGTTCAAGGCGAGTGGCATCGCTATCAAGTGCAAGTACGTCGGCGTCGGCAAGCTCTAATATATGGCATGTTTTACCGCCAGGTGCTGCACAGGCATCTAAAATAACGTCATCATCTTTTGGCTCTAAAAAGCGAGCAGCTAATTGCGCTGCTGCATCTTGCACTGAACAAGCACCCGTATCAAACTCAGGAAGTGAAAAAACATCACGCGGCTTGGCTAGTTTAATCCCGTCTATAAAGTTTGGGTTTAATGTATGTTCTATATCGTTAGCCGTTAGCATATCGCTGTATTCTTGCGTGCTAAATTGTGATTGATTTACACGTAACCACATTGGCGCTTGTTGCTGGTTTTCTTCAAGTATGGCTTCCCAGTTTTCTGGGTAGGCTTCTTTTACCTGTTTAATAAACCAATTGGGGTGGTTGTATAAACACACTGGAATAAGCTTTGCTTTTTCTTCAAGCTCTGCTTGCTGGCGTTGAAAGCTACGTAAAATAGCATTTATTAACCCTTTTAACCCTAGTGCACGCATTTGACCCAGTGCATTTACGGTCTCGCTAATTGCTGCATGCGGTGGAACGCGCATGTGCTGCAATTGATAAATACCTACGTAGAGTAAAAACTGAAAAATTCTGCGTTTACCTTTTAGTGGGCTTTCTACTAAATGTTGGCAGTAGTTTTCAAGGCTAGGTAAGTAGCGTAATACGCCATAACAAATTTGCTGTAACAGTGCTTTGTCTTTTGGTGGTAAACCTTGGCTTGCAAATGGTAGTTCTTGATTAAGCGAAGCGCCTTTATCAACCACGTTATATAAAGTCTCAGCGGCTAGCGCTCGTACGTTTTGTACTTTATTCATTATTTTCGCCTAATAGTGTGCCAGGGCTAACCCAGTCACTGCGACCATTTAAAAAGTCGCTAATTGCCATTGGTTTTTTACCTTGCGGTTGTAACTGAGTAATACTTAAAGCGTGTTCACCACAGGCAACCACAACACCGTTTTTATCACTTGTTAATATTTCGCCTGGCTTACCTGATTGATCAACTACTTTCGCTTGGTATATTTTTACGGTTTGTTCGCCCATTTGGGTAAAACACACTGGCCAAGGATTAAAAGAGCGAATATTACGTTCTATTTGCACGGCGCTCATAGACCAATCTATATTTGCTTCTTCTTTAGAGAGTTTTTTAGCGTAGTTAGCTAGCGCATCATTTTGAGGCTCAGGGGTAATGTCGTCATTAGCTAGCTTATTAACGGTGTCGATTAATGCACTAGGACCTAACTCTGCTAGTTTGTTATATAAACTGGCACTGGTTTCTGTGTCACTAATAGAGCAGCGGCTAATATGCAGCATGTCGCCGGTATCTAAGCCCTCATCCATTTGCATTATGGTTACGCCCGTTTCCTCGTCACCCGCCCAAATTGCACGTTGAATAGGCGCAGCACCACGCCAGCGAGGTAGTATAGAACCATGCACGTTTAAGCAGCCTAAGCGTGGCGCATTTAAAATAGCTTTGGGTAAAATTAAGCCATAGGCCACCACAATCATTATGTCGGCGTTTAAAGCGGTGAGCTCTGCAAGTGCCTCATCATTTTTTAATGACTGAGGCTGAAAAACAGGCAAGTCATTTTCAAGTGCTAGCGCTTTAACTTCGCTCGCTTTTAATTTTTTACCACGACCTGCTGGGCGATCTGGTTGACTATATACGCCCACAATTTCATGTTCGCTATTTATTAGCGCTTGTAAATGGCGTGCGGCAAAATCCGGCGTACCGGCAAATATTATGCGTAATGGTTGGATCACTGAGTTTTCCTAAGGTACTGATTACTGTGCTGCAAACTTAGCTTCTTTTTCAAGCTTTTTACGAATACGTTGGCGCTTTAATGGAGATAAGTAATCAATAAATAGCTTGCCTTGAAGGTGGTCTAGTTCGTGTTGAATACAAATAGCTAATAGCTCATCTGCGTCTAACACAAATTCTTCACCGTTTTCGTTTAGTGCAGCCACAGTCACTGTTTCTGCTCGGTCTACTTTTGCGTAAGAGTTAGGCACTGACAAACAGCCTTCTTCGCTAATCGTTGACCCATCTTTTTTAATGATTTGCGGGTTAATTAATACCAGTGGTTCGTCACGCTCTTCAGAGACATCAATAACCACAATACGCTGGTGGATATTTACTTGTGTTGCTGCTAGACCAATGCCATTTTCGTCGTACATGGTTTCGAGCATGTCTTTTACAATTTGGCGAACTTGGTCGTCAACGTCTGCAACATCTTTTGCTATTGTACGTAAACGCTCATCTGGAAATCTTAAAACTTCTAACCTAGCCATTAGTTACCTTTTTCACTTGTGCTTAATTTAGGGTATTGTATGCTCTTATTTTAGCCATTCACGTTCACCTTTAACAGGTTTTGAGCAATAATAATGAAAAAACAATACAAGGAAGCTCAATGAAATTTCCGTTAGTTGCAATCATACTGGCACTAAGCACCTCTTTTGGGGCGATTGCTGATGTGCTAAAAATAAAAAAAGATGCACCAAAACAGTATGTTGTAAAAAAAGGTGATACGTTGTGGGATATATCTGGCATTTATTTAGACGAGCCATGGTTGTGGCCAGAACTATGGCAAATGAACCCGCAAATCGATAACCCTCACCTAATTTATCCGGGTGATGCGTTGGCACTTATATACGATGCTGACGGAAATCCACGTTTAGTTATTAATAAAGCGTACCGAAAGCTGTCACCTCAAGGACGTATTACCCCAAAAGGGTTGAATGCAATTACCACTTTACCTTTGCAAATGATTAAACCTTATTTAAGTTACGAGCAAGCGATTAACAGCGACGATATAAAAAATATGCCGTATGTGTTAGGTGCTAACGAAAACACAAAAACACAAACGTTAGGCCATATTTTATACGTTAAAGGTGACTTAAAAGTACATGGTGCTTATGCGATTTACAACGAGGGTGAACCCTACAGAGATTTAAACACAGGCGAAGTATTAGCAACGCGTGCATCGTACGTTGGCATGGCGCGAGCGTTTAGAAGTGGCGATGAAAGTAATGGTGTGCCGTCGTCATTACGTGTTGAGTCAGTAAAACGAGAAATTAAACAAGGTGATTTTTTAATGCCAGCAATGGAGGGGCAGTTGCTGCCAGCCTATTTCGATATTCACCGCCCACTAGAGCCAGTAGAAGGGCAAGTTATAGCGTCTCCTCGCCAAGTAAGAGAATTCAGCACAATGGATGTTGTAGTGCTAAACTTAGGCAGCGAGCAAAATATTGAACCAGGTCATGTTTTAGATTTAGAGCGTGAATCACCTACGGTTATTGATGGCCCTCGTGGTCCTCGCTACCCAGAAGATTCAAGTAAATTTGAAAAGCTGTTATCTGATGCAAGTCAGTTGTTTAGTAATAAAGCTGACGAAGATAATACAACATGGAAAATGCCTAAAGAAAAAGTAGGCGAGTTAATTGTATTCAAAGTGTATGACAAAGTAAGTTATGCATTAATAACAAAAAACCAGCACCCAATTCGCGTTGGAGATATTGCAGTTATTCATTAAGAAGTAGCGAGTCGGTGCTCTAGGAGAGAGCATGGATCAGTCATCAGGCAAGTTAGCTCACTGGCTTGCCTTTTATATGTGTAAGGGATTAGGCACAAAAACCTTATTAGCCCTATCTAAACACCACCCACTTGAGTCATTGTTTGACTTACCCAACACTAAATTACATGAGTTAGGGTTAACTGCTAATCAGGCCAGTAATTTACTCAATACAGATTGGCAAAAAGTACAGCATTATGAGCGGCGTGTTGCAGAGCATAATATTGAAGTTATTTGTTTTTTTGATACATGTTACCCAGATTCATTAAAACACATAGCTAGCGCACCTTTATTATTATTTTGTAAGGGCGATGTGTCTTTACTTTCTAGCTCGCAAATAGCCATTGTTGGTAGCCGTAACGCCACCCCAACAGGGCTTGAAATAGCCTCCGAGTTTGCCTACGAATTAACAAAGGCTGGTATTACTGTGACATCGGGCATGGCCAGAGGAATAGATGGCGCAGCACATAAAGGTGCTTTAGCAGGGAGTGGTAAAACTATCGCGGTATTAGGCACGGGTGTTGATATTTACTACCCTAAACGCCATAAACTATTAACAGAACAAGTACTCAATAGTGGTTTATTAATTAGTGAGTTTTTACCCGGAACCGCCGCTAACGCACATAATTTCCCTCGTCGAAATAGGATTATTTCGGGCTTATCTTTAGGTGTATTAATTGTTGAAGCTGAAATTAAAAGCGGCTCATTAATTACTGTGCGTTATGCGCTTGAACAAAATAAAGAGGTGTTTGCAGTACCAGGCTCTATTAAAAACCCGCTTGCACAAGCCAGCCACTTTTTAATTAAGCAGGGTGCTAAACTTGTTGAAAATGTGACAGATATTTTAGATGAAGTGAGCTTTTCTTATCAAAGCGGTCTATATAGTAAAGAAGAGACGCTTCAGCAAAGTAGTGATTGTGAAGTTTTAAACAGTATTGGGTTTGAGGTAACAACTGTTGACGATATTGTACGCCGTGTTCAATGGCCAATAGATAAAGTACTGGCAAGGTTGCTTGATTTAGAGTTAGACGATCAAATTGAACGCATTTTAGATGGTTATATTAGGCTTAGCGTAGGAAGGTAGCATGTTCGATATTCTTATGTATCTATTTGAAAATTACATTCATAGCGAAGCTGACATTTTTGCTGAGCAAAATGAATTAACCGACGAGTTAGTTCGTGCAGGCTTTAATAAACCAGAAATATTTAAAGCCTTAAATTGGCTAGAACAGTTAGCCGATTTACAACACAGCGATGAATCTCCTTATTTAATCGCTAACCCAGGGCGCGCTATTCGTATATTTACAGAAAGCGAATGCAATATGTTAAACGTTGAGTGTCGTGGCTTTTTAATGTTTGTTGAGCAAATTGGGGTTATTAACAGTATTACCCGTGAAATGGTTATGGATAAGCTTGCAGCACTTGATAAGCCAGCGATTAGCTTAGATGATTTAAAGTGGATAGTGCTTATGGTGTTATTTAATGTCCCCGGCTCTGAAGAAGCATACGAGCAAATGGAAGACTTAATTTTTGATGAGCCCACCGAGTTATTGCATTAATAACTTATGAATTTATTTATATAACCCAAATTACTAGAGATGAAGCGCATAGCATAGCTTGTATCTTTAAGTGGTTTGGGTATATTAGGCGAAAATTCACTTATCTCTTAGGAACACCATGAGTAAAATCGACCATTCGCTTTTCTCGGCGAATAAGCACGCCTTAGAAAAAGAATACGAAGTATGCCCACAGTGTGGTTCAGAGTTAGTGATCCGCAACAGTAAGTCAGGCCCTTTTTTGGGGTGTGCAAGTTACCCTCAATGTGACTTTATTAGGCCATTAGTACAACACGAAAGTAACGAAATAAAAGTACTTGAAGATTCCTCTTGCCCTCAATGCAGCAAACCGCTGGTGGTTAAAAATGGCCGTTACGGTATGTTTATTGGTTGTACGGGATACCCTGATTGCCATTATATTGCAAACGACAACGAGCAAAAGGAACAAGAGGCTACGTTACCCGCATGCCCAAAATGCAAAAAAGGCCACTTAGTTGCTCGCAGTAATAAGTTTGGGAAAGTATTTTACTCATGCGACAGCTACCCAAGCTGTATATACACGCTTAATAATAAACCTGTAGAGCAGCCATGCCCAAAATGTGATTGGCCCATCGTCATAGAAAGACACATGGCAAATGGTACACTACTGCAATGCCCGCAAAAAAGTTGCATGCATAAGCTTACTCAATAACGTTTAACATTTTTGGAGACCACCTTGTCAGAACTTTCAAATACGCCTTCAGCACTTACATGTTTAAATGAAGGCGAAGTTATTGTTTATCCAACAGAGGCTGTGTTCGGTTTAGGATGTGACCCCGATAATCAGCATGCCGTTGAAAAATTATTGGCAATTAAGCAGCGACCAGTTGAAAAGGGCCTTATTTTAATTGCTGATAATTATGGGCAATTATTAAAGTATGTTGATGATGCTAAAGTACCTATGGACAAACGTGCAGACATATTTTCTAGTTGGCCTGCTGCTATTACGTGGGTTATGCCAGCGGCAAAAAGCACACCAAAATGGTTAACAGGGCAGTTTGATACTATTGCGGTTAGGGTAACAAATCACCCAACAGTTAAGCGCTTATGCCAAGAGTTTGGAAAGCCACTGGTATCAACCAGTGCAAATTTAACAGGCCAAGAAACAGTAATAAGCATTGAGCAAGCAAAGGAGCAATTTGCTGATCAAGTTGGCTTTTATGTTGATGAGCCGTTAGGTGGAAACACACAACCCAGCACAATAAAAGATGCCATGACCGGTAAAGTATTTAGAGGGTAATATGCAAAGCGAATTATTAGAACAAGTAAAAGCCTACTTTATGGCTTTGCAAGATACTATTTGCCAAGGGCTAGAAGCTGCAGATGGCAGTGCTAAATTTGTCGAAGATAGCTGGCAAAGAGCTGAAGGCGGTGGTGGCCGTACTCGAGTAACTACTGATGGTAACGTAATTGAGCAGGGGGGCGTAAATTACTCTCATGTATTTGGCGCATCCATGCCAGGTTCTGCAACCGCCCATAGGCCAGAGCTTGCAGGGCGTAGTTTTCATGCTTGTGGGGTTTCACTTGTTATTCATCCCAAAAACCCGCACGTACCAACAAGTCATGCCAACGTACGCTTTTTTATAGCCGAAAAAGAGGGCGAAGAGCCAATATGGTGGTTTGGTGGAGGTTTTGATTTAACCCCTTTTTACCCGGTATTTGAAGACGTACAGCATTGGCATCAAGTTGCACACGATATATGTGTGCCGTTTGGTAGTGATGTTTATTCAAAATACAAAACATGGTGCGATGAGTACTTTTACCTTAAACATCGTGATGAAACACGTGGGGTGGGTGGTTTATTTTTCGATGATTTAAATGAACTAGGCTTTGAGCAAAGCTTTGCATTTATGCAGTCAGTCGGCAATGGCTTTTTAGATGCCTATATTCCGATTATTGAACGTCGCAAAAACGATGAGTACACTGAACAGCAACGTGACTTTCAGCTCTACCGCCGTGGTCGTTACGTTGAGTTTAACCTAGTGTG
Source organism: Pseudoalteromonas sp. S554 (assembly GCF_005930865.1). Taxonomy (NCBI): domain Bacteria; kingdom Pseudomonadati; phylum Pseudomonadota; class Gammaproteobacteria; order Alteromonadales; family Pseudoalteromonadaceae; genus Pseudoalteromonas; species Pseudoalteromonas sp. S554. The sequence goes on from NZ_PNDV01000122.1 coordinate 7,681, forward strand.
GGATAGAGGCACATTATTTGGATTGCAAAGTGGCGGCCGAACAGAGTCTATTTTAATGTCGATGCCACCACTGGCTCGCTGGGAGTATAACTTTACACCAGCTGAAAACAGCCTTGAGGCAAACTTATATCAGTATTACTTGCGACCACAAGCTTGGCTTTCAAGTAAACTAGAAGAGCTAATAGCTCGAGAGTGGCAAATATAAACAATAAAAAAGACGCTTTCGCGTCTTTTTTATTGTTTATGATTAATGTTGGTTAATCATGTGGCTTGCTAGCTGAGCAAATGAATTTTTAAGCCCTTCTCGAAGTAGTGGGTTGTCAATTTCAATATCAAGAGTTTTGTTCATACAATACATCCATTGATCCCTTAATTCCTGGTCAATTAAAAATGGCATATGGCGTTTACGTAACATGGGCTGCCCGTGCTTTTGCTCAAATAGTGAAGGCCCACCTAACCAACCAGATAAAAACTCGAAAAAGACTTGGCGAATTCTATCTAATGGTTGAGGATGCATATCATATAACGGTTTAGCGTATTCATCTGAGGCCATAATGTCGTAGAATCGTTCGGAAATAGCGCGTGCACCTTTCTCTCCGCCAATGATTTCGTAAGGCGTTTTTTCAGGTGTAGGTGTTTGATCTACTTTCTTAGGGTTAGATTTAGAAAAAAGTCGTTTAATCATATTATTTATCATCGATTATAAGCAGCACTTAGCTGCAAAGAGGTTGTTTTAAAATGGACAAATATGCGGTTTTTGGAAATCCAATTAAACATTCAAAATCCCCCGCGATACATAAACAATTTGCTATCTCGCTAGGTGAGCAAATCGACTATCGCGCAATATTAGCACCTATCGACAGCTTTGAAAAAACAGTATCGACATTTTTTGAGCAAGGTGGAAAAGGTGCGAACGTTACCATGCCATTTAAAGAACAGGCGTTTGCAATGGCTGATGAACTTACACCGCTTGCTAAAATAGTCGGTGCAGTTAATACACTTAAAAAAAGAAACGATGGAACATTATTAGGAGATAACACCGACGGTGTTGGTTTTGTAAATGACCTCCTTGCTAACAAAGTTGTGATTACAAATAAGCGTATTTTAATAATTGGTGCTGGTGGTGCTGCAAGGGGGGTAATATTACCATTGCTTGAACAAAAACCCGCAGAAATTATTATTGTTAATCGTACCGCTCAAAAAGCAAAAGACTTAGCTCAGCTATTTGCTGAATACGGAAAAGTTTCAGGCTATGGGTTCGATGATTTACCAGTAAGCGATTACTCACTAATTGTAAACTCAACGTCTAGTAGCATGAATAACGAATTACCAGCCTTAGCTAAAAAGCACTTAACATGCTGTGATGTTGCATACGATATGTTTTATTCACTGACAAACACTATTTTTATGAACTGGGTTGCAGAGCATAATAACAATACTAAGCTTTTAGATGGTAGTGGTATGTTGGTAGGGCAGGCAGCACAAGCTTATTATGTTTGGCATAACAAAATGCCAGAAATTCTCCCCGTGGTTAAAGCACTTAAACAAGGCTCACTAAAATGAACCAAGCTGTACAATTTATAGATAGACTCGAGTTTAGAGAGCCTGATCATCAGTTAGTGTTTTTTGCTCAAGTGAGTGGCATGCTGGTGGAGTGTGTTATTGCGATAAGTAAACTTAAACTCACGGATGAAAGTCACGCTACAGATTATTTTGAAAAATACCGTTTTGAATACGAAGAACGTGCCGAGCAACTAATAGAAGAAGAAAGTTATAACTCGGCAGGTCAAATTGAAGTGGAATTAGTTAGCTTCAGCTAGATATTCATCTTTTAATTGGACATAGTTATCTGCCGATATCTTTAAGAAAGCGAGCTCCTGCTCAGTCAATGGACGGGCTTGCTTTGCTGGACTTCCTACATACAAATAGCCTGATTCCAGGCGCTTATTTGGTGGTACCAACGAGCCCCCACCAATAATAACATCATCTTCTACAATTACATTATCCATGACAATCGCACCCATACCCACGAGTATACGGTTACCAAGTACGCACCCATGTAGCATCACTTTGTGACCAACCGTTACATCATCGCCTATTATAAGAGGGTAACCATCTGGATTGCTTTTAGTTGCACGCGATAAATGTAATACACTGCCATCTTGAATATTAGAGCGCTCACCAATACGAATATGGTTAACATCGCCGCGAGCAGCAACTAAAGGCCATACACTGCTATCATCGCCTATAGTAATATCACCGACTAATACAGACGACTCGTCTATATAAACAGACTTATTAAACGCAGGGGTAATTCCTTTATAAGAACGTATTGCCATATATGCACCTTTAAATTAAACATATTAAGTGTATTAGTGTAGCAGTAGTGCTTATTTCAGTGCCAGTAAAGCCTATATTGTTTATAAAACTATCAGTTTTAAGGGCTTTCGTTCATATACTGACCGAACAGTGTTTTATTTTAGTTTTTCTTTGAAAAAGTACTTGCGTAAAAATCTGTTCTCCCTATAATGCGACCCCACTGAGACGGCAGGCGCCAACGCATAGCGAGGCAAGAGTTAATCAGAGAGTTAAGTAAAACTTCGGTTTTAAATTATCGTAAGAAAGTTTAAAACAAAGTATTGACTCGAAAAATAAAGGATGTATTATACGCATCCCTAGCGACAACGTCGCAACGTTCTTTAACAATATAAAGCAATCATCTGTGTGGGCACTCGTACAGATTGAGTTCTAACAGCCAAGCTGGATAGGTTGTGAGGCTA
>NZ_PNDV01000123.1:0-3906 GCF_005930865.1 Pseudoalteromonas sp. S554
TTCACCCAAATTTGTATGCAAAGAGCATAACATTTCTTTCTTAATGGGTGGCCAAATTAACTATGCCACTACAGTGTGAGTCGTTCAGTTAGTTAAGTGAAAATCAAAAAGGCGGTTAACATTGCACTGCCAATACTTACTATCTTCAAAGTATATAAGTTCTCATCAAACCAAGTATTTGTGCGTAAATCTCGGTTCATTTCTATTGCAGTTTTGTAAGCAAATTCACGCCACTGAGCCACATCTTCAGGCTGATATTTATTTTTATATCTTTTAATTCGTTTTGCTCTTGCGAGTCTATGTTTGTTGTCCATTAGTTGGCCCCATAGTTTTGCTTTGTAGTCAATTATGGCGCCAAAAGAAAATCGAGTGAAGGCCCATAAATACTACTTTTCAATATTTGAGTACAACGGAGGTTTTTTGACGAATCTTCCCAAGCTGGCAATCTAGTAAGTCTAAATACAAACACACAAAACGAAGGTATTGCGCCTCTGTAATTGAGTACAACATTATGAATTTTATCGCTTACTATCGTGTTTCGACACAACGACAAGGTCAAAGTGGTCTTGGATTAGAATCTCAACAGTCTGTGGTGACTGATTATATAAATAGGCAAGAAGGCGCTTTGCTACATCAATACACTGAAGTGGAGTCAGGGAAAAATAACAACCGTCCAGAATTAGCCAAAGCACTTCAACATTGCCAGCTAACCAATTCAACATTAATCGTTTCAAAGCTGGATAGGTTGTCTCGTGATTTGCACTTTCTAAGTTCAGTGATGCAAAGCAATATTAAGTTCATTTGTTGTGACCAGCCCAACTCAGGCCCATTGGTGTTGCAAGTACTAGCAGCAGTGGCGGAAGAAGAAAGAAGAGCGATCTCCACAAGAACAAAATTAGCTTTAACAGAAGCTAAAAAGAGAGGCGTGGAATTAGGTAACCCTAACTTTAATGAAGTCAGAAATACTTGTACCAGCAATGCTCATGCACAGTTTATGACAAACACAAAAAAATACCGAGAGGCTATTTTGCCAGTTATTGAAAATGTGAAAGCAGCCGGTACAACAACGTTAAAAGGCATTGCTGACGAACTAAACCGGCTAGGCTTTAAAAGCCGAACAGGCAAGCAGTTTTACCCCTCTACAGTCAGAGGTTTGATAGGCCAGAATTAACGGCCTATTTGTAATATATTGTCTTGGCAGGACCTTAAAATATGATTTTATATGTAAAGGTAGTCGTAGTTTTTTAATCATAGAACTAACCGCTGCAATTAATAATGCTCTTTAAAGGAGGGCTCTCGTGAGATATATGCTCTTCGATTGGATGCACGTCAGCAACTAGTCGATAACCTAATTTGCGTCTTGTTGCTATATATCGAGAATCCTTTGCAGTATCACCAAATATAGATCGTAGTTCTGATATCATTTTATTGATTGAGCTATCTGATACCTCGTGTTTCCACACCTTTAAAATTAACTCACGTTTATTCACTAAGCGATCATTGTTTTCGACCAAAAAGGTGAGAAGTGCAAATGGCGTAGATGTGAGCTCATAGCACTTTCCCATAGGGCACTCAATTTGTGCCAGCTTAGTGTTAAATATGTAATCACCGATTTTGTACAAAACTCACTCAGAAAACTAATCAATCCTATCTTCTATTATCCATGCCTTAGCACTTTGTCAAAAAACACAGAGGAGGCTACAGGCCCCAATTTTATTGGGGTGAAGTAAATGCAACGAAAATACAATCTACAGGTAAGGTTTAAGAAAGTTTTGTGCTGTGCATATGAAAGTGTCTACGTAAGAATGCGGTTGATTTTGGAATAAAATAAATAAAATGGAGAAGTCCCATGATCAAACGTATTGCGCCGATTGCTGTTTTAGCAGCTTCAATATCTGCTTGTGTTTCGGTTCAACCAGCTCGTGATATCCCGATCACTACAACTAACTCGAAAACATTCACTTTTGATAAAACACCTGCTCCTGGCGTTGAACTAACTCAATCACAAATATTATCAGGCTTAAAGAGCCAAATAGCTGAGGCTGCATCACATAAATACGGCTGTAATCCGATGTGTAATACCCCTAAAGGCTATAGCCCTGGCTACTTTTTCGAAGGGGCGATAATTGAGCGAAATGCTGATAGCTATGTTGTCACTTATCGTAAAGGTGACACTTATCGCTCAACAACAGGCACTATGATGGAAGCAAAGAAAGACATAACAGCTAAGTTACCTGTTAAGGTAGAGGAGATAGGAGACTCTTGGGTTGTACAATTATCATCACCTTCGATGCTACATAAAACCAAAGGGAATGATGATATGTTCTTGTTTAAAACTGATGCTAAAGCTATTAGTCAATACAATAAGTTACTATCAAAGTTAGACCCTGTCATCCTGGCAGAAAAAGTAGAAACGGGTGAGTTTAAAGTAAGTTATGATCCAGAATCAGTGGCTACTAGCTTAAATCGCAAATTACAAGCGCAGACAAGAACGACCACTAAAGGCGGTGCTTTACGTACTGTTTATAATCTAAAAAGTGGCGAGCATTCGGCTATAGCAGAAGTTAAAGTCTACCTTAACAAAGGTTCGTCACTTGTTGAATATTCTATCAAGCAGAAGTTTAATGTGGACGCAAATGGCGGCTCTTCTTTTGATGGCGATGCTTTTAAATCATTCAAGCAACAACTTGTTGATGCAGCAAATAGCTAGCCCAATTATTAAGTGAGTGCATTGCAGGTGCTAAGCTTTTATCGATACCTGCTCTGCCTCAATTTACACAATCAAAATCGGTTACCTCGCTATTATTTTATTGCTTAAGATTAAGCTCAATGAGCCCTCGAGTAGATTTGGGTGCCATGCAATAACTTAGGTACCTAGCAGTTAGCTAAACTGCCGCTCGATTCACACAAGAGCATTTACTGCTCATATCCGTTTTACATGTCAGCGAGCTGTTATTACAAATGCAGCCATCCTTTCCACAGGAAAAATGAATCATCCATTTTTTTAAAGTTCAAGGCAGGAAGCCTTTTGCACACATTTAAATTCGAAGTAGTTTTTTTGACAGATTAGAGAGTGCGCTCAAGCTAGTCATAACGTTTAATAGTAAGAGATAATTATGACTGATGAAATGAAACAAGAGCTTACTAGGCTTGCAGGTGTTTTGTCTGAGCCAGGAGTATTAACGAACTTTGGCTGCTTAGAATCACAAATCGAACTGATGAAACTAAAATGTGAGCACTTCTCCCCAAATAAACCAATATGCGTAGTTAAAGATTGGGCTATATGGGATATTGAGCCCCCGCAATCAGCACCTGATTGTGTAATATCGCTGATAAAGGCTGACTACATTATTTACGATGAGCTAGATAGGTTTCCTGTTGGTGGTTGGGTGCGTACAACAGCAATAATCAGTATCCACGAAAATTGCATATTTGCGACTAATAACACTAATTATATTTTGGTGGGAAGTGGCACTAGAAAAAATGTCGAATTCAAGGACATGATGAAGTTTTTCTGAGGTTGATAATAAAGCAGGTTACCCCTGCTTTTTTTGTTCACTTGGAACCTCCTCGCTCTCTTTAGTTTTTTTCGTAAAGTAGCGTTGATCAATACACAGCGCTAACAGATGGTTAATTGATGCGTCGGTATCCCCGTTTTGAAAGATGTCCATAGCATCTTGAAAGCTTATCTGTTTATCCAATAAATGTTTTGCCCAAGTATCCGCTTGTGCTTTCTTAATACCTAATGATTCTAAATCTTCGCTTTTCACTGCATCTGTAACTAATAGAATAGCAACGTAAGCGTCCGGCAATCTACACCTAGCTTTTGATATTCCAAGGCAGTAAATCATCGATTTGGCAACCCGGTTTGCAGATTTGGGTTAAATAATAGCTTATATAATCGTA
>NZ_PNDV01000124.1:0-18739 GCF_005930865.1 Pseudoalteromonas sp. S554
AACTCGGGGCGATTCAACCATTGTTTTTTATTTATTTTTAAAAAGGAGGTTAAGAGTCCCCGGCTTTAGAGAAGTGAGCTAGTGATTAAGTAAATAGATCCTAATTACTGTTTTATTGTCTTCTCATTTACTCCTCATTTTCTTCTCTTTGTGCAAATGGTTTTAGTTAATTTTTCACAAAGAGGTTAAGAGACGCTCCGCTTTAGAGAAGTGATCTAATGATTTAAGAAGTAGACCGGTAATACCCCCATTTTTAATGGGTTCTCATTTACTCCTCTTTTTCTTCTCTTTGTACAATTGATCTTTTACTAAAAGCTGCGCTTTTAACGTGAGCAAGCTCTACGTCTACAATAAAGGCAATGCCGGGCTTTATTTGTGTTCTAGGTCGAATTCGGTGGTGTGGCCGTCGCCGTGGATAAGTTGATAGCGGGATAAGTCGCCGTTATCTAACGTTATTAGGCTTATTGCGGAGTCGCTTACTAAATACTTTTGGCCTTCACCTAGGGTTTGGTGTTTGTCTACTTCCATGTGCCAGCGTTTGGTGAAGAAGTTAAGCGGGCTTTTGGGGCCGTATAAAATAGAGTCCAGTTTGTCTAGTACATTTATTAACTTCCGCGGGAATTCGTTTTTTATCCCGCTTGCGGTGAGCTGCCATATTCTGTTTGGATGATCGCCAAAGCGCTTTTGCACCGAAAAACAAAACGAGTAATGAACATCGCCCGATAAAATAAGGGTTTCGTTTGGGGTGTCGGTGCGTCTAAAGGTGTCGAGTAGTTTTTTAGCCGAGCCTTCGTGGGCCATCCAGTTTTCTACATCAACCATCAGTGGCTGGCCGCATATATTAAAAGCCGCTTGAATGGCTTCTATTGATTTAACACCAAATACCGGCGCGGGCGATACTATAATTACTTTATCGTGGCTTAGTAGGCTTTCTTCAAGTTCTGTAAGGCGCTCCCAATCGAGCAGGCCTGATGGCTCGTTAAAATTGCTTTCGTTACGCCAGCGGTGTGTGCGGGTATCGAGCACCACAACTTTAGGTGTTGTAGTTAACTCGTAATGCCAATGGTTAAATTCATTTAGGGGTTTATCAAACGCTTTAAATTGCCATTGGTTATTAGCGCTTAAGCTTTGTTTAAATGGCGGTATTAGCGCGCTTGTTTTTGTTAGCGCGTCGTTACCCATACCTTGAAACAACCAGTAACTTATTAGCCCATTATTGATTATGCGTTTACTGCTTGGGTTTTGGTTAATGGCTTGCTCCCACCCTGCGGTGAGGTTCCAATCGTCGGTTACGTCGTGATCGTCAAACATCATTAACGTAGACACATTAGCAAATAATTTTTCTACTTCATTTAGCCCTTTAGCATAGCCAAGTAACGCCGACTTTTCGGCATTAAAAATACGTTGATGCTCTGGGTTTTGGCCGGTGTATTGTGCGTTTTGTAAATCAACACATTGCCAGGCAGTGGCGCTTAAATTAAGTAAATAAAGCGCTATAAATTCTTCAAAGTGAATAAGGTGGTTAAATGCTTTTACGCTTGAAAAATGCGGCTCGTCTTTTTTTAGCCAGTAACCCACCCCCAGCTTTGAGCGCTTTTGCCACGGTGTTTTGGGTAAAAAATGGTGCCTGTTGTATAGCTGTTCGTCAATTTTGTTAGGCAGAGGCAACGCCATGGGTTGCTCTTTATAAATACCTAGTTTTTCAATAAGCTGATGAATAACCAATAACATAGGCCCTGCTACATCGTCGGCGTAAACTTGGTCGCCGCTTAACAGCAGTAATTGTGCGCCGGGTGTATTTTGGCTGCGTTGAGTATTTTGCCATTGGCTTGCGGTTACTAGGCTGTCTTTTGCGGGGTGATGCGCGTTTCGGCACGAGCCATGTAATATGCTATTTAGTTTATTGGGTATAGCAAATGCTGGAGTTGCTTGGTTGCTGTAAGCCCAAGCTGATAGATCAACCTCATTGCCATTTATTATTAATTGATACGCTAGTAAAGTGTCGAGCGCAAAAGGTGTACTTGCCGGTTTTACAACTACAAAGTGTAAATAAAGGCGTTCGCCTAGTGTAATGGTTTGCTGCTCGCTAACACTTTGCGTATTGAGTATATTAATTTGGCACTGTGCGGGGGTTGACGTTGCAAATACTATGCATACGCCTGTTTGCTCAGCGCGGCGCACCATTGGCCCCATAAGTAACATAGGAAGTTGCGCCGCGTGAGTCGTCATATTATTAGCCTTTAGCTGCTAATTTAAATAGCGAGTAAAAGTTATCGGTGGTGGCTTTAGCTAGCTCGTTAAAGCTAATGCCTTTTAACTCACTAATGTAATACGCTACATCTTGCACGTAAGCAGGCTGATTAGTTTGCCCACGGTGCGGTACGGGTGCTAAATACGGCGAATCTGTTTCTATTAGTAGTCGGTCGAGTGGGATTTTCTTTACCACGTCTTTAAGCTCTACTGCATTTTTAAACGTTACAATGCCAGAAATAGAAATATAAAAGCCCATATCTATGGCTTTTTTAGCCATGTCCCAGTCTTCTGTAAAACAATGCAATACGCCGCCACAGTTTTCGGCATTGTGCTCGCGCATTAGGTTAATGGTGTCGGCACGGGCGTCGCGTGTATGAATAATTAGCGGCTTTTGTAGTTCATTTGCCACCTCAATATGACCTACAAAACTTGCTTGCTGCACTGCATGCGTGTCTTTTGCGTAGTAGTAATCTAGGCCAGTTTCACCTATGGCTACTACTTTATTGTGTGACGCTAAATCAATTAATTGCTGTTTGTTAAGCGCGTCTTTTTGATCGAGCGGATGCACGCCACACGAGGCCGATACATCGTCGTAGTGCTTAATTTTATCAAGCATACTTGGGAACTGGTCAAGCGTTACGCTTACACATAAAAAGTGTTCAACCTGTTTGGCGCGTGCTTGGTCTAGCACTTGGTCTAGGTTTAAATCGAGTTTATCAAAATCAAGACGGTCTAAATGGCAATGCGAATCTACAATCAAAATTGGGCCTGTTTTTTACTACATGGTGTAAGTTGGATTACCGGAGTTTAACATAGTCCCCAGTAGTTTTTCGATCTTGGCGTTTAGGTTTGTTTTGTCGTCTAAAAAGCTAACACCAATCCCTGGCGGGTTTGAGCTTTGTGCGCCTTGTGGGGTGATCCACGCAACCTTGCCAGTGACTATGTCGTCTTCTAGTGCGTCGGGAAGGGTTACACGTAACGCCAGCGAGTGCCCTACCTCGTAACGCATGTTAGTACGCACAAATAAGCCGCCTTTTTTTAAGTAAGGCATGTAACAGCGATATAATTCGTCTAGGTCGTCTATATCTACTAATAGCTCTTGCATGGTTAATCCTTTTATTTATTACGTAAAATGTACGCTAATCGCGATACGGCGAGCGGTAAATTAAGGCCGAGAATTTTTGTATTATTTTGCAAAAATTCGCTGAGTGCTTGTTGCGCTTCTTGATACGCTTCAAAGCTCATACCTTGTAATAATTGCTGTTTTAATTGCTCGCTTAAAAATAAGGTAAATATACGAACCAGCTCCGGTTGTTTATTTATTATATCGACTAACGCTTTGAAATTATGGCTTTGTTTAAACTCAGTTGCAAACTTATAGAGGGTATCTATATTTTGTAACTGGTTTTGCTCTTGCCACTGTTTTACTTGTAATGGCTGGCTATAAAAAAGCGGTAGCCAAGGGTAATTTTGTATTTGTAACGACTCAAGCCATTGCTGCGCTAGTTGTGTACTTGTTACTTTTACGTCGGTTTTAGCGCATCGGCTTAAAATAGTGGCTGGCAATTGCGCAGGTTGGCTTGTGGTTAATATTAAAAACCGGCTATTGCTTGGCTCTTCTAGCGTTTTTAACAAGGCGTTAGCCGCTGCCATGGTCATTTTTTCGCAGTTTTCTATTACCACTACTTTGTTGCCATTTTGCGCCGCTGAGTGGTTCATAAAATCGCTAATGGCGCGTATGTCGTCTACGCCAATGCTTTGGCCGTCTACCTGGGTTATGCGCTTGTCGGGGTGCGTACCCGCAAGGTTAAGCGAGCAGCTTTTACATTGTCCACATGGCGCTAAAATACTGTTTGGTGCGGCTGTTTGCTGGGTAATATTTTGGCATAACAAGGCATTGGCTAATTCGTCACTTAAAGCAAACTTACCTACACCCACAGGCCCACAAAACAATTGGGCATGATGAAAACGCTGACCACGAAAGCTTTGTGCTAAGTGTTGCTGTGTTTCATATAGCCAAGGTAGAGACATGTTATTTTAGCTCTTCAAAAAAAGTACGTAATACGTTTGTGATATCGCGATGTACTTTATCAATTTCTTGATTGGCATCTACGGTTTTAATAGAGTTGTCGTCGCTTGCAAGCTCTAGGTAGCGCATGCGTGTACGCTGAAAAAACTCAATGGCTTCTTGCTCAATTCGGTCAAGTTCACCTCGCCCTTTAGCACGTTCAAGGCCAATTACTGGGTCTATGTCGAGGTAAATGGTTAAGTCGGGCTTTAGGCCTTTTAATACCATAGACGATAACGACGCTAGTGTATTTGAGCTAATGCCGCGCCCGCCGCCTTGATACGCCTGCGACGATAAGTCGTGACGGTCGGCTAATATCCATTTACCTTGCTCTAGTGCAGGGTTTATTACGTTATGCATTAGCTGCGAACGTGCGGCGTACATAATAAGCAGCTCGGTTTCGAAGGCTATTTCTTCTTCGTGTTCGGCTTTTACCAATGTGCGTAACGACTCGGCCAATGGCGTGCCGCCAGGTTCGCGTACGTTAATGTAATCTATTTGTTTTTTGTTTAAAAAGTCTTGGCAAAGTGAAATAGCGGTTGATTTACCCGCGCCTTCTAAGCCTTCTACTACTATAAATTTTGGTTTCATAAACACGTTAATTCTTTTTATTTAAAATATAGGTTTTTACTGCCGCGTTATGTTGTTTTAACGTGGTAGAAAATTGGTGGCTGCCATCGCCTTTTGCTACAAAGTAAACATAGTCGCTTTGTGGCGGGTTTACCGCAGCTAAAATAGCTTCTTTTGATGGCATAGCTATTGGCGTTGGCGGTAATCCATCAATACGGTAGGTATTGTATGGCGTATGATTGCGTAAATCTTTGTATTTAATATCGCCGTCAAAGTTTTCACCTAGGCCATATATTACGGTTGGATCGGTTTGTAGGCGCATTTTTGTGTTTAACCTATTGACAAAAACCGAGGCAATTAACGGGCGCTCGCTGGCTACTGCGGTTTCTTTTTCAATAATTGAGGCCATTATTAGTGCCTCGTACGCAGTGCTGTAAGGTAAATTGTTAGCGCGTTTTTGCCATGCATCGCTTAGTGTTTGTTGCATGGTTTGTGCGGCGCGTTTTAATACACTGCTTGCGGTATCGTTATGCTGGTAGTGGTAAGTATCTGGAAATAACCAGCCTTCTAACAATGTATCTTCATTTATAATTTGCTTACCTAACTCGTCTAACTTTAGATCGTTATTTAAATTAGGCGCATTTTCAATATTTGCTAATACATCGCGCAGCGCTTGGCCTTCAATAATGGTAAAGCTAAAGCTTATTTGTTGACCTTGGTTTATTTTTTTTATGTTGTTAATAACACTGGTATTTGAAAGCTCGTAAAGCCCGGCTTTTAAATCGGTTAGTGTGGGGTCGAGCTTTGCAATAACTTGGTAACGCCAACAGCTTTCAACCCAGTTTTTTGCTTGCCATTGCTGGCATAATTTATTAAAACCGGTGCCCTTTTTTACCTCAAATTGCGTGCTTTCGCCTATATTTAGCGGGCTTTGTAGGGTTGCCTGCAATTGCTGATAGCCAATAGCTGTGCTAATGATCGCTAAAAAAGCGACTGATAAAATAACTTTTAACACTAAGCCTCCTTGGCTAATAAATTAGTTAGCAATGCGTTGCTGTGGGCTACATTAAAGCACTGTTGCTCTATGCGATTAACAGGTACTGCATGCATTAAGCTGTTGCATACAAATACAGCATCGGCCTTGGTTAAATCGTTTACTGTAATGTGTTTAAACTCAACCGTTAATTTATCACATAACGCTTGCAGATAAACGCCCTTTATACCGCATTCATTGAGCTTTGGTGTAAATACTTTACCGTGTTTAATGGCAAATATATTAGCTGCTGAGGCTTCAATTACCTGGTTGTTGTAGTCAAGCACAAGTACGTCGTCGCAATTTTGTGTTTGCATGGCTTTTTTAATGAGTACTTGCTCTAACCTATTTAGAGTTTTTAGCCCCGCAAGTAAAGGCTGCGCCGCTAATTTAATAGGGCTTATTTCAAGGCTAACCCCCTGTTCTGCAAGTGCATTGTAGTTTGCAGGGTATTCAAGCACGCTTACTATAATTGTTAAATTACATTCGCTTGGTAAGTTATAACCACGCCCGCCTTCACCGCGTGTTACGAGTATTTTTAACACGCCCGTTTGCTTTTGTTTTACTTGATTGTGTATATGTTGCTCTAAAGGGCTAAAGTCGAGTTCAGGAAAGGCTAATCGCTCAGCACATTCAACTAAGCGGGCTTTGTGATGGTGCCAATATTCAACTTGCCCATTTACAATTTTTGCTGTTGTAAAAAAACCATCGCCATAGTTTAAGCCTCTGTCGGTTATGCTAACGGCGTTTGATTGGCTGGCATTTATGATTGTTTGCGTATTATTTATTATTTTTTGCATATAAAAAAAGCCCAGTTAAACAACTGAGCTCTTATAAAGTGGTTCGTTGTTAAAAGAGATTATACCTTTTTAAATAGCAACGAGCCATTAGTACCACCAAAGCCAAATGAGTTACACAGTGAGTAATCTAGTTTTGCATCGCGTGCTGTATGCGCAATGTAATCTAGGTCACAGCCTTCATCTGGGTTATCAAGGTTGATAGTAGGCGACACTTTTTGATCTTTTAGCGACAATATCGACACGATTGATTCAACCGAGCCCGCTGCACCCAGTAAGTGACCCATCATCGATTTAGACGAGCCAACCATTACATCTTTTGCTGCATTGCCAAAAATAGATTTAACTGCAGCAGTTTCGGCTTTATCGCCTGCGCTGGTCGATGTACCGTGTGCGTTTATATAACCTACTTGATCTGCATTTACTTGCGCATCTTTTAATGCGTTTTCCATTGCAAGAGCTGCACCGGCACCGTCTTCTGGAGGAGATGTCATGTGGAATGCATCGCCACTCATACCAAAACCAACTAGCTCGGCATAAATGTTTGCGCCACGTGCTTTTGCGTGTTCGTATTCTTCAACAACTACAACACCCGCACCGTCAGAAAGTACAAAACCGTCACGGTCTTTATCCCACGGGCGCGACGCTGCTTGTGGGTCGTCGTTACGTGTTGATAATGCGCGTGCTGCGTTAAAGCCACCCATACCTATAGGTGTACAGGCTTTTTCGGCCCCGCCAGCAACCATTGCGTCGGCATCGCCGTAGGCAATCATACGCGCTGCATGGCCAATGTTATGTAAACCTGTCGTACACGCAGTTACAATTGAAATGTTAGGGCCACGCAGTCCGTACATTATTGATAAATGACCCGAGATCATATTAATAATGGTAGAAGGCACATAAAATGGAGATAGCTTACGTGGGCCGCTGTTAAGTAACTTAACGTGGTTTTCTTCAATTAGCGTTAGGCCGCCAATACCAGAACCAACAGCAACACCAATGCGCGTTGCGTTTTCTTCTGTGATTTCTAGGCCTGAATCTTTAAAGGCTTGAACACCCGCTGCTAAACCATATTGGATAAATAAATCCATTTTTTTTGCATCTTTTGGTGGCATATAAGCCGATGCATCAAAGTCGTTGATTAAACCAGCGAACTTTGTTCCAAATTTTGATGTGTCAAAGTGTGTTATTGTTTGTATACCACTTTTAGCATCTAATAAGCCTTGCCAGGTTGATTGAACATCATTGCCTAGCGGCGTCAACATTCCTAAGCCAGTTACGACGACACGACGTTTAGCCACGGTTTGCCTCCAATAAGGGATATTTATAATTTTATTAAAATTTTAACCATTTTAATTTTTAAATGGTTTTTTAATCCAATTAGATTCACAAGGGGATCATCATACCCAAGCAACCTCAAAGTGCGAGTCTCAAACTTGTTTGACAACACATAACGCAAACAAAATTAATGTTAGTTAAATTTGGGGAGTTAAGGTTTGATTTTTGAATCATGAACTTTGAGGTGGTTTGGATACATAGATTAAAGGCAGCGAATGCTGCCTTTAATATACAATTGATTACTCAGCGTGAGCTGTTACGTAATCGATTGCGCTTTGAACTGTAGTGATCTTTTCAGCTTCTTCGTCTGGGATCTCAGTGTCAAACTCTTCTTCAAGAGCCATTACTAGTTCTACAGTATCAAGAGAATCTGCACCTAGGTCATCTACGAAAGAAGATTCGTTTTTAACTTCTTCCTCTTTAACACCTAGTTGTTCAATGATAATTTTTTTTACGCGTTCTTGGATATCGCTCATTCTTCTTTCCTTTATTAAAACGCCAATGCGTTATTTTCAGATTGCGGGGTAGTTTACGCCGCATAATTCTCTGATTCAATGATTTGACCGTAAATAATTGTCTGGTCAAACCTCTGAGTGTGTGTTTTCCCTGTTATCGCTTATTTTAATAGCAATTTCAAGTATGTTTAAAGCAAGTTCACAAATAATTCAATGTTTTTTAGTGAATTATGCCAACTTAATTTTACTCTTGTAATGGCTATATGGTTATTAAACCATATACATCGCGCCATTTACATGCAAAGTTTCGCCTGATACATACGCAGCAGCGTCAGATGCTAAATAACACACTGCAGCTGCAATTTCGTCAGGTTGACCTAAACGACCCGCAGGTACATTAGCTAAAGTAGCTGCTTTTTGGTCATCGGTTAGCTCGTTGGTCATATCTGTTTGGATAAAACCCGGTGCAATTACGTTCACTGTAATACCGCGTGAGGCAACTTCGCGTGCTAATGATTTAGAAAAACCAATAACACCCGCTTTAGCCGCAGCGTAGTTAGCTTGCCCTGCATTACCCATAGTGCCTACTACCGAACCAATATTAATGATACGGCCGTTCTTTTTCTTCATCATTGGGCGTAACACTGCCTTAGATAAACGGAAAATAGAGCTTAGGTTGGTGTCGATAATATCGTCCCACTCGGCTTCTTTCATTCGCATAAGTAAATTGTCGCGCGTGATACCTGCGTTATTTACTAGTACGTCAATATCGCCTAAGTCGGCTTTAATTGCAGCCAAAGTAGCCTCAATTGAAGCAGGATCGGTGACGTTTAATGCATAACCTTTACCGTTATCACCTAAATAGTCACTAATGTTAGCCGCACCCGACTCGCTTGTTGCTGTACCAGCGACTTTTGCTCCTTGTGCAACCAGCATAGTTGCAATTGCTTTACCAATACCACGGCTTGCGCCTGTAATTAGGACAACTTTGCCCTCTAAAGAAAATAAGTTAGACATTTTTTTACTCTTATTTAGCTGTATCAATTGAAGCGGCGTCGTTTACTGAGCCACATACCATTGCTTTATCAATTCGTTTTGCTAGGCCTGTTAATACTTTACCCGGACCAAATTCGTAGCTTTGCGTTACACCTTGCGCTACTAATGCTTGCACGGTTTCTGTCCAGCGTACTGGGCTGTATAATTGGCGTACAAGTGCATCTTTAATCGCGTTAGCTGAACTTTCTGCTTTTACATCTACATTATTGATTACATCACACTTAGGTGTATTAAATGTTAAAGCGGCTAAATCATTCGCCAGTTTTTCTGCTGCCGGCTTCATCAGTTCGCAGTGCGAAGGCACACTAACCGATAACGGTAATGCGCGTTTTGCGCCCGCTTCTTTACAGGCTACTGAGGCTCTATCTACTGCCGCTTTATGCCCGGCTATTACAACTTGACCCGGTGAATTGTAGTTAACTGGCGATACAACTTCGCCTTGCGCTGATGCTGCACACGCTGCTTTAATTTCGTCGTCGCCTAAACCAATAATAGCCGCCATCGATCCCACACCTGCTGGTACGGCTTCTTGCATGTACAAGCCACGGTTTTCTACTAATTTTACAGCTTCGCTTAAACTAATTACGTTACTGCATACCAGTGCTGAATATTCACCTAAGCTGTGTCCTGCCATGACAACATCGGCGTCTGAGTTTTTAGCTAACCAGTCGCGATAAATAGCAACGCTTGCGGTTAATAATGCAGGTTGAGTTCGGTGGGTTTCGTTTAGTTTTTCTTCTGGACCGTTAAGAACTAACGCTGCTAAGTCGTATCCCAATGCGGTTGATGCTTCTGCAAACGTTGATTTTACAATGTCGGAGGTTTCTAAAAGCGCTTGTAACATACCTACGCTTTGCGAACCTTGACCTGGGAATAGAAGTGCAATTTTTTGTGCCATACTTTGCTCTTTTTAATTAAACAAATAAATAATGAAATACACGGCACATCAATTTACTGATTGGCCACCGTGTCTTTAGAATGTGTTTTTTCGAAAATAGCGGCTATTTTAGTGGGAAGTTGGCGTTCAACTTCTTTTACCGCTTCATCGATTGCTGCTTGAAATGCCTTAGCTGAGGCGTTTCCATGGCTTTTAACGACAATACCGCGCAATCCTACCAGAGAAGCACCGTTATACTGGTCGGGGTTCACCCTTTTATAGAGTTTTTTTATGATTGGGCTAAGAATAAACGCCATACATTTATATATAAGGTGTTTTTCGAGGGCTTTTGAGAACTTATTCATGATAAGTTTGGCTATGCCTTCACAGGTTTTAAGGGCAACGTTACCAACAAACCCTTCACATACAATAACGTCGGCCTTACCTGTAAAAATATCGCTACCTTCACTGTAACCAATATAATTTATATGTGGGCTTTGCTGCATTAATTGCGCAGCGTGTTTTATGTCGTCGTGGCCTTTAATGTCTTCTGCGCCAATGTTTAACAAACTTACGCGCGGGTTATCACATCCAAGTGCTTGGCCTGCAACCACGGAGCCCATTAGGCCAAATTGGTAGAGTATTTCGCTATCGCAATGTACGTTTGCGCCTAGGTCGAGTAAATACACTGGATTTTTACGCTCTGTTGGTACAGATGAAATAAGTGCGGGACGTTTTACACCAGGCAACATTTTTAATACGTAATGCGCCATAAAAAATAATGCGCCAGTATTACCTGAACTTACACAGGCTTGAGCCTCGCCTGATTTAACTAAATCAAGGGCAATGCGCATTGAAGAATCTTTTTTTGAACGAACAGCAATAGCAGGTTCACAGGCATTAGTGACTATTTCACTGCAATGACGAATTATGAGTCTTGGGTGAGATAAAGAATCGAGGGATTCGAGTTCTTTAGATATAACTTGCTCGTTACCACACAGTATAAGTGTAAGGTTGGCGTGAGCGTTTACTGCACTAACAGCAGCAGGAATAGATGAACGGGGGCCGTAATCGCCCCCCATCATATCTAACGCTATGGTTAGATTATTCAGCATCAAAGCAATCTCTTAGTTAGAAATTACTTGAACGCCTTTGTAGTAACCGTCAGCAGTTACATGGTGACGACGATGAGTCTCACCTGAAGTTTGGTCAACTGTTAAAGTTGGACCGTTGATCGCATCGTGTGAACGGCGCATGCCGCGTCTTGCACGAGACTTTTTGCTTTTTTGTACAGCCATTAGTCTTCTCCTAAGAATCTTTCTTAAGTTGTTTCAAAATATCAAATGGATTTGGTTTATCATCTTCCGCTTTTAATACACCAAAGCTGGCAGGCTTTGACGAGTAATTGCACGAAGCTTCGTTGTGTGTAGGCACTAATGGCACCGCTAAAATTAGTTCGTCTTCGATTAACTCAAACACGTTAATTTCACCGTTTTCATCAAGCGCTACTTCATCGTAGTCTTCTGGAAGATCATCCGACTCAGCATCCAAACCAATTGGCGAATACATAAAGTCTTGATCCAAATCCAACCCTAAATCATCATTACAACGTTGACAAGTTACAGTAACGTGTGTGGACAAATTGCCGCTAATCACAACTAAACCTTGCTCATCGTTTTTGCACTGAATTTTTACCGCTATTTCACCTACTTCTTCCTGTACAACACCTCGTAAACGAGTCAGTTTTTCAAGCGGTACAATACCATCGTATGATAAACGGTGTTGCGCTGCTTTCCCAGGATGAAGAGTGAAGGGAATTTTTACCTTTTGCATAGGGGCTGCATCATATAGATAGTTAGTTTGTTAGTCAAAGTAAAAAACCATTTTTACTAGGTTTTTCACGTGTTTTACTCACGGATCTGATTTATCCTAACTCAATCTGATTTATCTTAGGAAAACCATTCATGAAGCACTCGCTTATTTTAGCCTCAAGCTCGCCTTTTAGGCAGTCTTTATTACAAAAATTTAATTTACCGTTTGAAACCTTTTCGCCCGATGTTGACGAATCAGCCCTTGAAAACGAAACACCCAATGAGTTAGTTAAGCGTTTAAGTGAACTTAAAGCTGCTGAAGCTATTAAACATTTTAACGAAGGTTTAGTTATTGGCTCTGATCAAGTGGCTGTGTTTAATGACCAAATTTTAGGTAAGCCGCACACTAAAGAAAACGCCGTAAAGCAATTAAGCTTATTTAGTGGACAAACCGTAACTTTTTTAACGGGATTATGTGTTTTTGATATTCAAAGTGGGCAAAGCAAAAGTGTTGTTGAGCCATTTAATGTGACCTTTAAAACACTAACAACAGCACAAATTAGCGCATACTGCGATGCAGAACAGCCTTATAACTGTGCGGGTAGCTTTAAAAGTGAAGGACTCGGCATTTGTTTATTTGAAAAACTAAGCGGTGACGATCCTAATAGTTTAATTGGTTTACCACTCATTAAACTCAGCCAATTATTAGCTGAGTTTAATGTTGATGTATTGAGCCTACAAACTAAATACATTAATAAAAACAGTAAATAATTATTTAAAGTAACGTTGAAAAATTACCAACTCATACTTTACCGACCTTATTGTTGATGATAAGTTGATTTGAGTGAAAATTAAACAAAATGGAACAAAATAATGAAATGGATATTTATACTTTTTTCACTCACTTTTAGTAGCTTTAGCCTCGCTGCAACAGTAGACGTTTATGCTTGCGACTCTTGCGATTATGATAAAGCGGTTGTAATTGCTAAAAAACATCCCAAACTTCCTAATTGTCGTTGGGAACCTGTAAATGGAGAACAAATTGAATTCGGCAGTTCTTTCTTCATTTGTGATACCTCATCAACCGATTTAATAATTGCAAACGCAAGAACTAAAAACGCTTTTAAATTTAATGTAAAAACCACAAATATTTCATCTACAACACCTGATTACGGCTACAGATCAACAGTCAAAGACTTATCGCTGTCTTCTGCAGAAAGTGATTTATTACATGAGTTTTATACTATAGACCAAGATTTTAAAAATGCAGTCTCAAGTGTGGGCACCACAACTTTTAACTCAACTCAACTATTTGCTCAATTAAATTTTAGTTCCAATGATAATAGCTGTACAAGCCATCCTACTGGTTACTTTGACAATCTTCGTACCAAAAATGAGATACATGATTGGTTAACTTCAAAAATAACAGAAAAATTAGCTGGGGCGGCTTGGTTTGACTTTTTTGAGGATGCTGATTTTACAGGCGGGGGGCTGACTCTAAGCAAAGGCGGTTTAGGATTCCAAATCAGTTTACAGCATAATGAAATTGGTAATTTTGTAACTAAAGTTTATGAAGACACTAACAACATGCTAAATTTTGAAGTCAAGTATCATGGTGAAATTGACTTAAATGGAGACCGTAAATTAGCGTTAAGTTATAAATTAAATCGTGGTGTATCAACGATTGATGGAATAAGGATGAATATGTTGTTCGCGCCAACTGTTGATTTATCAGGTACGTTAATTTCTAATTGTTTACGTGACTTCATAGAAAGAAACAGTGAAGGAGTAGAAATAATAACCCCTGGAGGTGGTACTGTCGGAGACCCCGGTGATTCATCAGGTGCTGGTATGTGTCTTAAAAAAGTAAAAACAACCGTTTGTTCAACAGATCACAATGGGGTTTCATGTACTAGGAGTATTATTAACATACCTTGCTAAAATGTGTTTTTATTTTGTGTATTGAGCATTATTTTTTAAAATTTAATGGAATGAGTCAAACGCGTAGATTTTTATTATATTAAAATTTACGCGTTTAAATTTTTACTTTTAAACGCCTATTATCGTCACTCTTTCTGTGCTCTAAGTTTTATTAAACAGCTTGATAGCGCTTTATCAAGGGGTGCCTCAACGCGCATGGTGGTTTCGTTTTTAGGGTGATAAAAACTTAAATCGTGGGCGTGTAAAAATAAGCGATTTAAACCTACTTTGCGCATTCCTGCGTCAAACGCTTGGTCACCATATTTATCGTCGCATGCAATTGGATGCCCTTTGCATTGGGTGTGTACACGAATTTGGTGTGTTCGCCCTGTTACTGGCGACGCTTGTACAAGTGAACATTCGTTAAAACGCTCTAGTACTTTAAAACGAGTATGCGACGGTTTGCCTTCAACGTTGTCAACACGTACAACGCGCTCGCCCGATTTGAGTGTATTTTTGCGCAGGCCTTCGGTTACATTTTTAGTTTTACCATCCCACTGCCCGTCAACTAATGCCCAGTAGTTTTTTTCCATGGTTTTTTCACGAAGTTGCTCGTGCAACGATGTTAAAACAGATCGACGTTTTGAAATAAGTAAACACCCCGATGTATCGCGGTCAAGCCTGTGCACTAGCTCAAGGTTACGCTCTTCAGGGCGAAGTACGCGTAGCGCTTCTATTAAGCCATAACTTAAACCACTGCCGCCATGAACTGCCATGCCCGACGGTTTATTTATAACAATAAGGTATTTGTCTTCAAATAAAATATCGTCTTCAAGGCGCGTTACTTTATCTAGTTTTGAAGGTACAAACTCTTCGCGCTCAGCCACTTTTATAGGTGGGATACGAATAACGTCGTCTAACTGTAATTTATACACTGGCTTAATGCGTTTTTTATTTACACGCACCTCGCCTTTTCTAAGAATTTTGTAGATTGCGCTTTTAGGCACCCCTTTTAAATGGGTAATAAGAAAGTTATCAATTCGCTGACCTAAATGGTCTTCGTTGATCGTGACAAAAGATACTTGTAAGCCGGTTTTTTCTGACATTGCCTAATCACTGATTTAAGTAAAATAATTTAGTTGCTAACACTGTTATAATAGTGGGATAATCAGCAGCGCAAATATTTAGTATTTGCAAATAACAACGGTGCTTTTTAACTTAACACATTAAAACATTCGTGATGCACATTCTGGGTAGCCGATCATACAGATCCGAGTTAAGTTTTCCAAAGCTTTTATACATACCTAGTAAACACGTGCGGTCAACTAACAGCAATGCGCGTAATATATTGCAGGTTAAGTTTGAACATGAAGTGGTTTTTAATGCGATTGATAAAGCAATGAACAGATAATTTGTCTGATAGTGACGGTGTAAAAAACGCCGTTCAGCAACTGCTCAATTATTGTAGTACCGTAAAGCAGCTTATTTAGAACTAAAAAAGTCTAATAAATAAGTATTCATTAACATCGGCAGCGAATTTTGCTCTTAAACCAGGATTTAGCGATACATCACACTGTATTGCTCACCCACTTAATGAGCCCTACGCGCCTAATATGAATGACATTTAATAAGATTGATATGACAGGCCGACTTCTGGGTAAAACTTGTAGACGTAGCTGAAAAGCCGACAGTTTTAACACCATTAAGAATTTAATAGCGTTTAGTACGCTATTGTTTGCCAGCATTTAAAAAATACTGCTTACGAAAATACAGAGCCGTTCCGTTAAAGACCCAGTCGTGAGGCTGCACATTCTAAAAATAGGAACAACTGAACAGGCGAGAAAACATCGTCATGTCAGCGACATAATTTAATAGAGTAACAATATGAAACGTATGCTAATCAATGCAACGCAGCAAGAAGAAATGCGCGTAGCACTGGTTGATGGCCAGCGCCTATATGATTTAGATATAGAAAGCCCAGGTCATGAACAGAAAAAAGCCAATATTTATAAAGGCAAAATCACACGCATTGAACCATCTTTAGAAGCAGCATTTGTTGATTACGGTGCTGATCGTCATGGTTTCCTTCCTTTAAAAGAAATTGCCCGCACTTACTTCCCTGCTGGTTACACCTTTAATGGTCGTCCGAATATTCGTGACGTGATCAAAGAAGGCCAAGAAGTAATAATTCAGGTTGATAAAGAAGAACGTGGCCAAAAAGGCGCAGCGTTAACAACTTTTATTAGTGTTGCTGGTAGTTACTTGGTACTTATGCCTAATAACCCTCGTGCTGGCGGTATTTCTCGCCGTATTGAAGGTGATGAGCGTACCGAACTTAAAGAAGCACTCAGCCGTTTAGAACTACCTAAAGGTATGGGCTTAATTGTGCGTACTGCGGGTGTTGGTAAATCGTTTGAAGAATTAAATTACGATTTAAAAGCGTTATTAGTTCACTGGGAAGCTATTAGACAAGCTGCCGACAGTGCTAAAGCGCCGTTTTTAATCCACCAAGAAAGCAACGTAATTTTCCGTGCGATTCGTGATTACTTACGTCGTGATATTGGCGAAATTTTAATTGATAAACCACGTGTTTTTGAAGAAGCTAAAGCGCACATTGAGCGTTTTCGTCCTGACTTTATGAGCCGCGTTAAGCTTTACCAAGGCGACACACCGTTATTTACACATTACCAAATTGAAAGCCAAATTGAGTCTGCGTTCCAACGTGAAGTGCGTTTACCATCAGGCGGTTCAATTGTTATTGACCCTACTGAAGCACTTACGTCTATCGATATCAACTCGTCTAAAGCAACAAAAGGCGGCGATATTGAAGAAACAGCACTTAATACTAACCTTGAAGCAGCTGACGAAATTGCACGCCAATTACGTTTACGCGACTTAGGTGGTTTGATTGTTATAGATTTCATCGATATGACACCGCCACGTCACCAGCGTGAAGTAGAAAACCGCTTAAAAGACGCTGCGCGCCCAGATCGTGCTCGTGTACAAATTGGTAAAATTTCTCGCTTTGGTTTACTTGAAATGTCGCGTCAGCGCCTACGCCCTTCATTAGGTGAAGCAAGCCAAGGTGTGTGTCCTCGTTGTAGTGGCCAAGGTACGGTTCGTTCTAACGAGTCTATTGCTCTGTCTATCCTTCGTTTAATTGAAGAAGAAGCAATTAAAGACAACACTTCTCAAGTAAATGCACAAGTACCTGTTGCTGTTGCCGCCTACTTGTTAAACGAACAACGCCGTAGTGTTCACCGTATTGAAAAGCATCACAAGTGTGATGTAGTGATTATTCCTAATCAACACATGGAAACACCACACTACGAAGTAATGCGCTTACGTAAAGACGAAACACTTGAAACAGTAAGTTACGAGCAAGTTGTTGCGCCTGAACCAGAAGCGTTTGAAATGTCAAAATCGCCTGCAGCACCTGTTCGTGAAGAGCCTATGCTAAAAGGTGTTGTTATGCCTTCAAGCCCTGCTCCACAAGCAGCGCCTGCTCCAGCAGCTAAACCTGCAGCGGTAGCCGCTAAAGAAGAAGCGGGATTATTTACTGCAATTGCTAACTGGTTTAAATCTATTTTTGCTAGCGAAACACCTGAGCAGAAAAAAGAAGCCGTTGAAAAGCAGCAAGAAGAAGCACGTAATAATAAACGTCGTGGAAACGATAATCGTCGTCGTAATAACAATCAACGTCGTCGCAATAACCCACGCTCTAAACAGCGCACAGAACGCAATACTGATGAAGTAGAAACAAAAACTAATTCACCGGTAGCAAACGAGAACCAAGAAAAGAACGAAAACCGCAACAAGCGTCGTCGTAATTCTAACTCTCGTAAGCGCCCTGAGCACAAAGCAGATAAAGATCAAGCTAAAGCAGCAGATGCGCCTGCAAAAGCAAATGCTGATACGAATGCTGAAGAAGCACCTAAAGAGCATAAGCCTAAGGTTCGTCGTCAACGTCGTAACGTTCGTAAGAAAGTACGTATTCAAGACGAAAACGCTGAGCAACTACAAGCAACTGAACAAACTCCGGTTGAAACAGCTGCAGTAGAAGAAAAGCCGCAGGTTCAAGCAAAGCCTGAAGCTCAAGAAAAGCCAGTAGCCGCTGAAAAGCCTGCACCTGTAAAAGAAGAAAAAGTAGAGACTGTTGAGTCGAAAGATGAAACTGTAGCAACTGAAGAAGAGCAAACGCGTACACGTTCGCGTCGTTCTCCTCGCCATCTTCGAGCATCAGGTCAGCGTCGTCGCCGCCCTGAAGGTGAAAGTGCTGAAACTAAATCTGATGAAGCGCCTGCTTTTGTTCCGGTTGCTGACCAAGCTGCTGCAGAGTACGAAGCAGAACTTAAGGCTAAATCTGAAGAAACGGCTGTTGACGCTTCTGAACAGGTTGAACAAGCCGTTGCTGTTGAAGATTTAGCTAAAGTTGAAGTTGCTCAAGAGCAAGTAAAAGCTGAAGAGCCAGTGCAAACTGAAGAGCCAGTGAAAGCTGAAGAACCAGTGCAAGCTGAAGAACCAGTTAAAGCTGAAGAACCAGTTAAAGCTGAAGAACCAG
>NZ_PNDV01000125.1:0-13429 GCF_005930865.1 Pseudoalteromonas sp. S554
GGAGGGTAGTAGCAGGGCAAAGCCAATGTTTAGTTTATTTTTGTAGACGTAGAGCTTGCTCACGTTAGAAGCGGCAGCTTCTTGTTATTTAAAAATAAATATGACCACAGAGCACACCGAGGCGCTTTGCGCTACACAGAGTTAAAAAAGTAGTTATTAGTCACTTCTCGGTGTTAAGTTAGTTACGTTTACGAATAAATCGACTAAATGTAAAAGCGTTGCTTTTAAACGCCAGCAAGCTGCGCGTCTACAGGTAAATTCAGCCATGGCATTGTAAATGATGGGCTTTTCACTAACTCTAAAAGCGCAGCGTCTCTTAACCTCTTTGTGAATTATTGGCATAAAAAAAGGCGTTAATATTAACGCCTTTTTCATATTGAGTTGATTACAACATTGGTTTTAACACATCAAATATGGCTTCAATGTGGTCGTCTCTGTCGTTTAAAGCTGGGATATATCGGTATTTTTCGCCGCCAGCTTCTTCAAATATTTCGCGGTTTTCGCCTTCTAACTCTTCTAGTGTTTCAAGGCAGTCGGCGCTAAAAGCAGGGCTTATAATTGCCACATCTTTAATGCCTTCGGCTGGCAGGCTTTCTAGCGTTGCATCTGTGTAGGGCTTTAACCACTCTGCTTTACCAAATCGGCTTTGGAAAGTGCTAATGACATTGTCTTTATCAAGGCCAAGCTTTTCAACAACAAGTCGGGTTGTTTGTAAGCACAGGCAATGATATGGGTCGCCGTTGTCTAAAAATAGTTTTGGCATACCGTGGTACGAAAAAACAATTTTTTGCGGCACCCCGTTGGCTGCTAGATCTTCGCTTATGCTATTAGCTAACGATTCAATATAAGTGGTGTTTTTGTGGTAACCGTTTATAAAGTGAAGCTCAGGCACCCAGCGCCATTTGCGTAGCACGCTTGATACGGCGTCAAATGTAGACCCTGTTGTAGGGCTTGAATACTGAGGATACATTGGCATGATAATTATGCGCGTGAGGCCTTTGTCTCTTAGCTCTTCAAGGCCAGCTTCTATTGAAGGGTTGCCATAACGCATGGCCATAACAACTTCGGTGTTTGTGTAGCCTTTTTGCTTTAACAATGTGTTGAGTTTCTCACTTTGCTGGCGCGTAATGTGCGTGAGAGGCGACCCGTTTTCTGTCCAAATACTTTTGTATAACTTTGCTGAACGTTTTGGACGTACTCTTAAAATAATGCCATGTAGTATGATCATCCAAACAAGGCGTGGTATTTCTACTATGCGTGGGTCAGATAAAAACTCGCGTAAGTAAATACGCAGTGCCGCGGCTGTTGGGGCGTCTGGGCTCCCTAAGTTAGTAAGCAGTATTCCCGTTTTTTGATTAAAACGCCCGTCGTGGGGATTGTCGGTTACGGCAGAAAATCGCGACACGTTGTGCTCCTTCAAGCAAAGTTATATGTATATTTTAGGCTTATTGTAACGAAAAAAAGCCTGCTTTAGATCAATCATTTAGCGCTTTTAATCATAATTCTAAAGGGGGTTGGTTTTTTAGCTTCAAGTTGTTGTAACTTTTCAATTGATTTACGGCTAAACACATGGCCTTTGGGCAGTAACATAATGCCAGTGTGGCTTTGTATCGAGTTCCCCAGTACCATATTTTCTTTAAGCTCTTGAGCATTACAAATAGTGACCGACCCCGCTGTGCTTTTCTTCTCTTTCATTTTGTTGTGACTGGCTTCAAGTGCTCGCACAATTTTTGGATGATAAAACGTACCGCTGTAAAGTTTTATAGTGTCGAGTGCGTGCTGGTGATGTTCGGCCTCGTTATCGCCCACACTTTGTTCATAGGCTTCCCAATAATCACGTGCAACGCTTAAAACCATGGCGCCAATGGGTATTTCGTTACCCGAAAGCCCTTTAGGTAACCCGTTGCCGTTATAGCGCTCATATTGATAGTAAATAGCATCAGATACATCGTGTAAATGCAGTGCAGGCATAAGCATTAGCTGCGCGGTGCTTGGGTGTGTGTAAAAGGTTTTGCGTTGTGCTTCGGTTAGTTTATTCACTGGTTTTTTATAAAGATCGGGGTCCATGGCTAGCAATCCTATTTGTGCTAGGTAACCCGCAGTTGGCGCAAGTTCGATACTTTTTTGTGACGCATTTAAGTACAAGGCTATATGCGTACAGGTATTGGCAATGTTTTGTGCTCTGTTACCATCGAGATAAGGGTTTGCATTAATAAAGTTGTAGAGCAGCTCTACGGTAGATTTATGCTCGTTTTTTTCTCGTTCATTTGCTTTTTCAAGCTGCCTGAGCACTTGTTTTATTTGCTTTGTACGCTTTTCTACTCTGAGTTCTAACGACTGATTCAGTTCGGTTAATTGCGCATTTTGTTTTTTGACATGCGCTTGAAGTAGTTCGTTGTGCTTTTTTAAGCGAAACTTTTCAACTGCTGATTTTATAACACCGATTAAGTGATCGTTTTGCCAAGGCTTTTGAATGTAGGCGTTAATACCCCCATCGTTTACTGCACTAACCGTTGACTCTAGATCAGAATAGCCCGTTAGCAAAATACGTTGAGTGTCAGGAGCTAGCTTTTTTGCTTTTGCTAAAAACTCTGCGCCGCTCATTTTGGGCATACGCATGTCACTTATGACCACATCAAACTGTGTGGCTGTCATTTTTTGAAGTGCGTCGTGTCCGTCGGTCGATACAACCACATTAAATTTGTTCATTCGAAGTAGTCGTACAAGTGACTTTAAAACACTTGCTTCGTCGTCTAGACATAGAATGTGGGCAGGTCTGTTGTTAAATTCTTCTAGTTCAGAGGTTTTTTGCATAAAAGTAAAGCCAGCCAAATCTGATATACGGTTAAATTTAGTCTAACCTCGGCTTATAAACAACTGAATTGGCGGATTTTATTAATCGCAACAAACTTTATTAATGCGTGAATTTAAAATGCATAAAAAAACAATTAAAACCCAGCATAAAAAGCGAATTTTAGGCTATTTTTTTTGCAGAAATTACTAATTACTTCTACTCTAAAACAGAAGGTTACGTACTAATATTGTATAGCGAGGACTGTATGCCAATACCGGTTACAATAGCTGATGACTCAGCACTTTCAAGAAAAACAATTAAACGCGCACTTCCTGAAGATTGGGATATTACAATTCACGAAGCCAAAAATGGGGTTGAAGCGCTAGATGCTGTGCATGCCGGGTTAGCAGAGGTACTGTTTTTAGACTTGCAAATGCCACAAATGGATGGCTTTGAAGTGCTAAAAGAGCTGCAGCAAGAGCATCAAAAAACCATTGTTATAGTAATTAGTGCAGATATTCAACCTGCAGCACAGGCGCTTGTTAGCTCTATGGGCGCTTTTAGGTTTTTACAAAAGCCTTTAAAAGCCGACCAATTACGCGAAACCTTGCTGGATGTTGGCTTGTTATGATTGAAATAAACGAAGACGAGCGCGATGCGCTTCAAGAAATAATGAACATTTCTATGGGGCAAGCGGCCGATGCGCTTGCTCGACTTATTCAAACCAAAGTGTCTTTGTCTATTCCTGCTATTCAAGCAATGTCTCCTGAAGATTTTCAGGGAATGATTAATAGCCTTTCAAATAACTGGTTTGCACGACAGTCGTTCACGGGCACTATTCGTGGTGAAGTGATAATGAGTATGCATAAAGACGGTTGCAATGCGTTGGCTGAAGTAATGGATTTTGACTTACCGCTTGATGAAGCCGCAACAGAAGAACTTGTTTTAGAAATTACCAATATTTTATCTGCTGCTTGCTTACAAGGCTTTACCAGCCAGCTTGAGTTATCAACGCAATTAAATATGCCTGCGTTTTATTATCCTGTGCAATCTGCTCACAGTAATGAGTGGTCGTCTATTTTAATTATAGAAGTTGAATTTTTTATTGAGCAAATGCAATTTGATGCGCGCATACTCATTGGCTTAAGTGAAGGGTCTATTGAACAGCTGTTAATACCAATCAAAGCCTTATTGGAGGATTGATGGAAAAAAGCGAGTTTGAACGCGTCATTGAGCAACTTCCTATTGGTGCCTGTATTATAAATCAGGATATGACAATCACTTTCGCTAACCCTACGTTTTTAGGTGGATTAACCATTCGCCAACCCGATTTAGTTGGCCAACCTCTATTAACTGTATTTGAAGAACAAGCGCGTTTTTTAAAACGTAAAATTGACAGTGTATTTATTTTAAAAAACCCAAGCTTTAGTTACTGGCAACAACGCCCCCATGTATTTCCCATGCGAAGCAGTCGCCCTATTACCGGGGATGAGTCGCAAATGTACCAAAATGTGCAATTTATGCCGCTATCAAATGAAAATGCAGAGGTTACGCATGTCAGTATTTTTGTGACAGATGTAACCGCAGAGGCCAGTTATTTTATTCAGCAATCTGATTTAAAAAATGCGCTAGAAGACGAGCATCAACAATTAAAGGCACTGCATCAAGAGTTAAAAGTAGCGCAAAAGAAAATGCTGCAATCAGAAAAAATGGCGTCTATAGGTCAGTTGGCCGCAGGGGTTGCACATGAAATTAATAACCCAATAGGGTTTGTGAGCTCAAACCTAGAAACGCTCAAGGATTATGCATTAAAACTAATAAAAACAACGCAGACGCAAAAAAAAATCATTGTAAAACAGGCTGAAGATCGCTTTATAAAATTACTTGAGGATGTATACGAACGCCAGGGTGTTGACTTTATAATAGAAGATTTACCGGAGCTACTCGATGAGTCGCTAGATGGTGCAGAGCGAGTTAAAAAAATTGTTAATAGCTTACGAGATTTTGCATTAAGCGATGAAGAAAGCTGGATGGAAGTGGACTTATGCGCTGAGATTGAGTCGACGTTAATTGTGTTAAAGAATGAGCTCAAATATAAAGTTCAAATTGAAAAGCAGTTCCCTGCAGAGCCTGTTTTTATATGGGGTAAGGCCAGTAAAATACGGCAACTCTTGTTTAATACTATTTTAAACTCGTTACAAGCGATGGTTTCTGGAGGAACACTGACCATTGAGTGTAAGCAAGAACAAGACAAAATAAAGCTTATTATTGAAGACACTGGCGCAGGTATTGCTGAGTCTGATTTAGAGCGAATTTTTGATCCCTTTTATACAACCAAAGAGGTTGGGCAAGGTACCGGTTTAGGCTTGTCTGAGGTGTACACCATTATTGAAGAGCACGAGGCAAGTGTTGATGTACTGAGTAAAGTGGGTGAAGGCAGTCGCTTTGTGTTTGTTTTCAATACCCCAAAAAGTTCATGAGTTAAAAAACAGCGCGAAGAGAGGCATGTTTTGTGACTAAAGGTTGATTGAATAGTGTTGCTGGTATTGTTTATTATTAGCTAATTATATTGGATTGGTATTTTTTATTATATTAATTCTTTATGATTGGGTTGGTGGTTTGTAGATAGCAAGTGATATATTTGCATTAGGGTTACATGTTATTTAAATGTAAATTACTGTTACCCTATCATTTTAATGACGGCAGTACTTTTTTAAGTACTGTTGTATTAGCTGTTTTGATCTTTTTTAAGATTGAATAACAATAGGAGCCAATAGTGGAACCTAGTATCCTTTTGGTTGATGATGAAGTTAATGTTTTGCGCTCTTTACGGCGTGTATTGCAGCGCGCCGGCTTTAAGGTAAGTGTAGCCGAAAGTGGCCCTGAGGCGCTTGAATACTTAAAAACAAGCGACGTATCTATTATTGTGACTGACTACCGAATGCCTAATATGACAGGGGCTGATTTACTTCGAGAAGTTAAAATTCACTGGCCAGAAATAATAAATATAGTGCTTAGTGGTCATGCAGATTTTAATTCGGTGGTTGAGCTTCTTAACCAAGGACTGGCGATTAAGTTTTTACAAAAGCCTTGGAATGAAAATGAACTGATAACAACCATTGAACAGGCGCAACAACTCTATTGCAAGCGTATTGCTCAGCACGAGCGTGACCAACTACTTTTAGGTAGCGTTACCGCGCTTATTGAAATAGACGAAAATGGTAAAATAAACCGTTTTAATGCGCCTGCGCAGTCTTTGTTTTCAGGTTTATACAGCTTTGTTGATGATTACATAATTAATATAGACGCACAGCCAAATAAAGACGATTTGACGGCCTTTTTAAGTAATAAAACCAATATGTTATTTATTGCTCGTAAATGCGCAGAAAGCGAAAAAGAATACGAGTTTATTTTGGAACGCTATTGGTCTGATGATTTTTGTCAGTTACTTAAGCTGTCTGTTAACCCTAGTAAATCGAGTGATAAACTTTTAATAGAAAGCTTTGGTGATTTTTTAATTAAAGAACCTGCTTTTTATCAACAGCTAAATGAGTATGAAGGTGAAAACACTAGCTACACGGTTATTTTTATCGGTATTGCTAAATTTGAACTTATTGCTGATTTATTAGATTACCAAAGCGCTTACGAGTTTACACACTTGCTTGCAAAAGTATTGCACATTACCTTTGGTGAAAAGGTAAGAATGTGTCAAAAGCATTTAAACCAGTTTATGTTATCTGTACCTCACGCAAGTAACGATGCCACATTACTTGCCGCACTTAATAAAACAATGACCTTATTTACAGAGGCTATCCCCCAACGTTACAAAGGAATGAGTATAGAGCTTTATGGCGTGTACGGCATTTTTCCTGAAGATGTTTTGTCGGGCAAAGAGCTTATAAATCATCTTAGTTTGAATATGAACTACTTGGCTAAAAAACAGCAACGATTTTTTACCCGCTTTGATGCAGAGCTTGTGAATGACTACCGAAAAAACTTTGAGTTAAGCCGGTTACTTTTTAAAGCAATTGATAACGAAGAATTTAGTTTATGTTTTCAGCCTAAAATAGATTTAACAACACATAAAGTAAGTGGTGCCGAAGTGCTTATTAGGTGGTACGAACCAACAAAGTATGGGTGGGTGTCTCCTAGTTTATTTATACCTATTTCAGAATGCGATGGCCAAATTATTGCTATTAGCCGATTTGTCATTTCTCAGAGTTTTAAGCAGCTTAAGCAATGGAACTTGCAAAAAGTTGAAGTAGGTAAACTCGCTATAAACCTTTCTGCTCGGCAAATTAAAGAAGACCCTGAATGGATAGACTTTATGCTTGAGTCTCTAAATGAGAACAACCTCAGTGCATCAAGTATTCAGTTTGAGCTTACAGAGACGTATTTAATGGATGACTTACACGAATGTCAGCTGCAAATAACAAGGCTACGCGGCTTGGGTTTTGAAGTCCAAATTGACGATTTTGGTATAGGTTATTCATCACTTGCGTATCTTTCAAAGTTATCAATCGATGGCATAAAATTAGATAAGGAGCTGATAAGTGGTTTAGATTCATCCCTTGAAATGCAAAGTATGATCAGAAACATTGTGCGTATGTCCCATGATCTTAATTTAAAGGTAATTGCAGAAGGAGTCGAGACGGCTCACGAATGTAAATTGGCAGAAAGACTTGGCTGTGATTATATTCAAGGTTTTTATTTTTCTAGACCTTTGCCTGCGGATGAGTTTTATGATTACTTAATAAATACAAATGTGCGCGGTGATGAATGAAAACAATGAGAGTAGTTTTATTTGACGACGAGCTTTTTATATTAAAGGCGCTACATAGAACTATTAACAGAATATATCCCGCTGCTGACGTTATTACGGTGAGTGAAATAAATGAATTTTGGTCTGTGCTTAAAAATAATAAATCAATAGACCTAATTATAAGCGATTACTTAATGCCGCACGTTAATGGATTAGATGTGTTAGAGCGCTGTTTAATTGAAAATTCGTACCCAGTGAGGGCTTTGCTCACGGGGGACCCGTCGTTAACCGAAAAAATGCGTCAATGTAACGTTGTGCATATGTATCTTGCTAAACCATTTAATAAAGACGATTTAATACTTTTGTTTAACAATGTGGCAGAATTAAAAGCACTCCCGTTTTCAGAAAGTATGAGAAGAAAACTGGGGGCAATGTCTAGCTTTCCGGTTTATCCTTCACTGCTGCAAGAGCTCAATACGCTTATTGATAGTGGAGAGTTTGACCTAACTGAAGTAGCCGAGCTTGTCTCTAAGGAGCCTGTTATTGTTGCTAAGTTGCTGCAACTTGCTAACTCGGCCTATTTGGGCTTCACACGTAAAACAGTCTCTATAGAAGAAGCCGTTTCTCGCCTTGGTACGACTATTTTATTGTCAATTAGTACATCATTATTAATGGCAGAAAATTTGCCTCCTTCTATATCGGCCATCGATCACGAAAAGCAAATACATGTTGCAACACATTATGCTAGTTGTGTTAAAAAATTTGCACAACATATAGGTATGAACTTAAAAGAGCAGGCTTTGCTATTTTCAGTGGCGCTATTGAGTTTTGTTGGTAAATTAATAAATGTTGAAGAAGTGACGGACCAACACAAATTAACTGAGCCTGAGCAAAGTATAAATTACCTCCATGTATCTGCTTATATCATGAAACTATGGGGGCAGAGTACGCAGCTGTGCGCATTAATTTTAAACTCCAATGAGTTAAAAACCCCCGCTGATAATTTGAGTAATACCCTTTATATTGTTCATCAAAAGTTATTTCAAAAGCAGTCTAACGAGGCCCTTATTGTTGGTTGTCAGCAACAGGGGGTTTGTTCATCCTTTTGTGAAGCAATAAATACGTTTGAGTGGGAAGTGTTTTAAGCTTAACCTGCCTGTTTATTGTCAATTTACACATTTATTTACAGAACAAAAAGGAGATCTGGTTGCGTATTTTCAGTTTGGCAACTAAATATTAGTTATACAAGCTATAGGGATACTGGCATGAATGAAGTAGAGAGTCATTTAGAAAGTGTATGTTTAAACGATGAAAAAAACCTTAAGTCGTTACAAAAGCAACTAAGTGAAAAAGAGTCCGAATTAGCACGGTATAAAAAAATGCTTGTCCAAAGTACTAAAATGGCAACATTGGGTACGCTAAGTGTTGATGCGGCTTCGGAAATAAGCACCCCATTGTCACAAGCAATTAATACGATAGATAACTTTAGCCATAGCAGCCCAATAATCTCCACATTACTAAATATCAGCGAGCAATACTTAAACGGTGAACTCAAAGAAAGCCAGTTTAAACACGAGCTCGACTTACTTAATTTACAACACCCATTTGCTTGGATTGGCAATGACTTGTCGACCAAAATAAAAGACAGCGCGAGCACCTTAAGGCAGGTTAACTATTGCGTTCAAAATTTACTTAATTTTTCTGAATCTAATGAATGTCATGCAGTTCAGCTCGTCAACATAGTCGATGTTGCTGTAAATATGCTTAAGCTTCTTGAAAGTCAGCTATCGCTGTGCGCTATAAAAACCGATTTTGAAAATGTACCGCCTATTTATTGTAATTTAGCTTCAATTAATCAGCTTTTTGTTAATTTACTCATTAATGCCCGAGAAGCCTGTGAGCATAATGACACCAAAGGGTGCATTGTTGAAGTGCGTGTTTTTGAACAAAATAGCTTTATTTGTATTGAGATAAAAGATAACGGTTGTGGCATGACAAACCATGTACAAGAACAGATGTTTGACCCTTTTTTCACGACCAAAGAAGTAGGAAAAAATAGTGGGATGGGGCTAACGCTTGTGCACTCAATAGTGCAAGAACACGCAGGAAAGATACAAGTTAACAGCATAATAGAGACAGGTACGTCCATTTTATGCTCACTCCCCTTAAAAGAATAAGTTAATAAATAAATACTCATTGTAAACAGTTTGTTAAAAATGTATTTTGTAATTTTAATTCCTTGTTTGCATTAATTTTAGCCTTTTTGGTGTATTTTTTTCTTAAGTTGAACTTTATTTGCATACTTAGGCCTTTAATTTAAAATTTTTCATTTCTTTTTATTTGCTAATGTTGCTAGGATGTTCCTCATTGGCGATGCTAAATCGCCAAATAAACTATAAGAACACACATAAACAGGGTCGTCACTATGTCAACATATCGTTTAAATACACTTGCAGCGGCAGTTGCATTTGCAGTATGCGCACCAGGCGTTGTTATCGCGCAAGAAGCCCCCGTTCAAGCTGCTAAAAATATTGAACAAATATCTGTATTAGGCTCTCGGGTGTCTAATCGCACCTCAACAGAGTCATCTTCACCAATAGATTTAATAGACTCAGATGATTTAAATAAAGGCGGTTACACTGAGCTTGGCCAAAGCCTACAAGCTACAGCACCGTCATTTAACTTTTCGCGTACGCAGGTGTCAGATGGTTCTGACTTATTTAGACCTGCTACACTTCGTGGTTTACAACCCGATCAAACGCTTGTATTGGTTAATGGTAAACGCCGTCATAATCAATCTATTTTTGGTCTTAATGGGACTGTTGGTGCTGGTGCTGCCGGTACCGATATGAACGCAATTCCGTTAACTGCGCTTAAAGGCGTTGAAGTACTTCGTGATGGCGCAGCGGCAAAATATGGTTCCGATGCAATAGCAGGTGTAATCAACCTATCACTTAATAATTCAACAGGTGTAACAACTGGCTTTGTTCAGTATGGCGGTACAAGCGAAGGCGATGGCGACACAGTTACCGCAGGTCTAAACCGTGGTTTTGAGTTAGGTAACGAAGGTGGTTTTATTAATTTATCACTTGAATACCGTGATGCTGACGGAACTAACCGTGCAGAACGCGATACGGGTGGTTCGTTAAATGTAGAACCCGGAACGCTCTCAGAGGATGTTCGCTGGGGACAAGGTAACGCTGATAGCGAATTCACATCGCTGTTTTATAATATGGCACTGCCTGTTGGCGATAGCGAGCTTTACTCGTTTGGTGGGTTCTCAGAACGAAGCGCGTTAGGTAATGGTTTTTATCGTAACTTTAACGAAGCGTCTAAAAACGTGACTCAAGTATACAGTGATGGTTTTTTACCGCGTATATACAATGAAGCTCAAGATCTTTCGTTTGCAATAGGGTTTAAAGGGGATATAAACCCAGATTGGACTTACGATGTGTCGGCTGTATATGGTGAAAACCAATACGATTTTACCTCGCGTAATACCTTAAATGCGTCTTACGCTGCCGAGTACTTATTTAATAACCCTGATGCAAGCGATGCTGATATTGCAGCTAATGCAGGCCCAACCGGTGGCTATTCAGGTGGATTTAGATTTGATCAAACTACATTTAATGCTGATTTTAACGGCATTGTAGATATTGGTCGCAGTGAACCACTATACGTAACTATTGGCGCAGAATACCGAAAAGAAAATTACGAAATAGTACCAGGCAGCCAAGCGTCGTATGCTTGTGGTTTAGCTAATACTGATACTTCTTATCCGTCAGTCAATGACGAAAATCAATTTGCGCAGTGTGGATTTCAGGCTTACAACGGCCTACGCCCAGAAGCGGCAAATAAAAGTGATCGAAATAGCTACGCGATATTTGTAGATGTAGAAACGATGATCACAGATGCATGGAACGTTAGTGGTGCACTTCGCTATGAAGACTTTTCAGATGCGGGTGACGATTTAATTGGTAAACTAGCGACACGTTACGAGTTTAATGATGACTTTGCTGTTCGTGGTGCGGTATCAACTGGCTTTAGAGCGCCTTCGCTTCAGCAAAGCGGTTATACAGCTTTTACAACCAACCTAGGGTCGGATGGCTCGTTAACTCAGTCGTTTACTGCTAACACAGGCACGGCATTTCCAAGTGCGTTAGGGGTTGATACTTTAGAGCTTGAGACTTCAACTAACTACAGCGCGGGATTTGTTTACGATGTAAGCAGCGAGCTTTCACTTACAGTTGACTTTTACCGTGTGGAAATTAAAGACCGCATAACGTTAGGAAGTTTGTTATCGGCTGACGACGTATCGTTTAGCCCAGATGCGCTTGCTGCGCTTCAAGCTACAAGCGCAGTACAGGCTAATTACTTCTCAAACTCTGTTGATTCTACTACGCAAGGTGTTGATATTATTGCCTCATACCGTACTGAAATCGACGGGGCTAATTTGGGTGTTACTTTTGCTGGTAATTTGAACGACACTAAAATTGATAACGTTAATGCAGAAGAAGGTATTCCAGAAGCGGTTGCCTTTGATGACTTACAACGTAGCTTTTTTACTGATGGACAGCCAAGTGAGCGTGCCACGCTGACATTTGATTATGCGCGCGACGCATATACTTCAACACTTCGTTTTAATTACTTTGGCGAAACCGATGTAAAATACTTTGGTAACGACCATATTTCATTGCCGGGTGAGCTTTCTCCAACGGGGTCGTTTAAACCAACAAGTACAGTTGAATCAGCTGTGTTAGTTGATGTAAACGTAAGTTATGACATTAATGAGATGTTTACGCTTTCAGTTGGTGCCGACAACGTATTTGATGAAACACCTAATGAGTTAGGTGATGACGAAGTACTTAACTTTATTACCAATGGTGCGTTTAAATACCCAGTACGTGCATTGCCTTATGGCTTTGACGGGCGTACATATTATGCAAAAGTAAGCTTTGAATTTTAATTACTTGAGCTAAAAACTATTTAACCTGAACTCTGGTTAAGAGATATACCAACATATTTTATCATGATGATATTTAAGCTTATTTCTCTAGCCAGAGGTTTTCAGTGGAAACAAGGCGAATTTACGCGTCAATAGCTAGCCTATTTCAAGTAAATTCAACGCTGTTAGCGCTGGAAATAGCTGCTAGAGATAGATTTATTATCCAGTGTTCAGGTTACTACTAAGCGCAGTTATTTACTGCGCTTTTTTTATGTTTATTTATTATGAAAAAAGAGCGTTGTGTAATGATAAAATTACTTGCAAGCTTGAAAATTAGGCATACAATCGCCACTTCTTAAGGTTCTTATTGTTATAAATAGTTAGGAAATAAAATGGCTAAAAAATCGAAAAGCAAAGCCGCAAATAATAGTGCGGTAGACACCGGTCGGGGTGTTATTAATCATAATGCGCTGGCGGCTTTAGTAACCTCTAAAGTGTTTAAACCTCAAGTGGTAAAAGCTAAAAAAGGGAAAGGCTCATTTAAACGCAATAACAAACACGTAGGACGAGAGTCTTATTTAATCGCGGCTTAAATAGCACCGATCAAATAAGACTTTTAACTGCCTACTTTTTGCCGCAGCATGCGGGTAAGTGTGTTGTCTTTATCTATAATATGGTGCTTTAAGGCGCCCACGATATGTAAATTTAACGCGATAAGAAGTGCATTTGCTGTATGAGCTCTAGCCCGAACAAAGCACGTCTCAACCTTTTTGTAATTTATTGATCTTTATTAAAAATGCACAAAGAGAAGGGAATGAGGAGTAAATGAGAAGTGAAAGCTGTAGGCGCTAAGCTTGCTCGCGCAAGATGCTATTTACTTCTCTAAAAGTGAAGCGTCTCTAAACCCCTTTGTGATTTATTGATCTTT
>NZ_PNDV01000126.1:0-406 GCF_005930865.1 Pseudoalteromonas sp. S554
TAATATATCCTTTTCTAATTCAATGCGTTGGATTTGCTTTTTAAGTTCGCGGATTTCAATTTGTTCGGGCGTCATTGGTGAAGCAGATGGTGTCTGGCCATTCCGCTCTTGCTTTAATTGAGTAACCCACTTACTGACGGTTGATTTACCCACCCCCATCGCTTTGGCTGCTTCTTCTTGAGTATAACTTTGGTCAACTACAAGCTGAGCTGTTTCTAACTTGATTGCCGCAGAATACGTTGCGCGTTTTAATTTCGTCATTTTTTCACCCAAATTTGTATGCTTATTAGCATAACATTTCTTTCTTAATGGGTGGCCAAATTAACTATGCCACTACACAAAGGTGAAGTCGGTAGAATCGCTGAAAATATTCTCAAACGTGAATTTACGGCAAAGAAGCCCAATC
>NZ_PNDV01000127.1:0-1238 GCF_005930865.1 Pseudoalteromonas sp. S554
TGTTGTGATTCAATGAAACCGGACACCAATTTAGGTGGTATTATTACCACTCAAACAGAGGTGTTCTATGACAAAACAACGTCGCTCTTTTTCTCAAGAGTTTAAACTTGATTCAGCAAAATTAGTCCTTGATGAAGGATATTCATTCCCAGAAGCTGCTCGCTCACTAGAAGTCGGTGAAACAGCCCTTCGTCGCTGGGTTAAGCAATTACAAGATGAGCGTGGTGGCACAACACCAAACTCTAAAGCGCTTACCCCTGAGCAACAAAAAATTCAGGAGCTTGAAGCTAAAGTTAATCGACTTGAAAGAGAGAAAACAATTTTAAAAAAGGCTACCGCTCTCTTAATGTCAGACGAGATGAACAATATTCGTTGATTGGCCATTTAAGTGAGCATGAGTCTGTAGAAATGGTCTGTAGCGTGTTTGATGTTCCGCGTTCGAGCTTTTATGATTTTAAGCAGCGTGAGACATCAATTAAGCTTGAAGAGGTGCAACTTAGGTCGACGATTAATGAGTTATTTTCGCTCAGTCGTGGAGCTGCCGGTAGCCGCACGTTGGTGGCGATGCTAAAGGACGCAGACTTACCTGTTGGTGTCTTTAAGGTACGCCGTATCATGCGTGACCTGGAATTAGTCTGTAAACAACCAGGGCCTCATTCATATAAATTAGCGACGGTGGAGCGAGCAGACATTCCAAACATACTCAATCGTGAGTTTGACGTTGATGGTCCAAACCACATTTGGTGTGGAGATATAAGCTATATTTGGACGGGTAATAAATGGTCTTATCTGGCTGTTATTATCGACTTATTTGCTCGTCGCGTGGTTGGCTGGGCAATGTCTGATAAGCCTGATACTAACTTAGTTATTAAAGCATTAAATAGAGCATACGAGCAACGGGGCAGGCCATCTGGGCTAATGTTTCATTCAGACCAAGGCTGTCAGTACAGCGCCAAAAGGTTTCAACAAAGGCTGTGGCGTTACCGTATAAAACAAAGCATGAGTCGCCGAGGAAATTGCTGGGATAATGCCCCGATGGAGCGCCTATTTAGAAGTTTAAAAACGGAATGGGTTCCATCATTAGGTTATAGTAATTATCAAGATGCTGAAAAAGATATTAGCTATTATTTGATGAATTACTATAACTGGCACAGACCACATAGCTATAATCAAATGGTTGCCCCAGCTGTAGCAGAAGAAAAACTTAATTCACTGTCCGGAATTAGTTGACCACAACA
>NZ_PNDV01000128.1:0-2165 GCF_005930865.1 Pseudoalteromonas sp. S554
CAAACACGGGGCGATTCACTATTCAACAGTATATTTTTAGATAATGTTTTTGGAATGTTTTTTCTCATTTCTGGTACTGGTTGCAAAATATAGACTGGATGAGTTTTAGCTAATTCGTTTATGGTTAACTTTAAGTTTGTTTCTATTTCTTCGTATAACAATTCATTCAGTGTACTTTGGGGTATTGAAAAATAAATTGATGGCTCTGTGTCCAAAATGCTGTTTATTCTTTTAGGATTTGATTGCCCGTAAACATAGGCGCCAGTCCTTGCGGCCCAGAATACAGGGACATGTTTATAATTCTCTTTCAAAAACTTTATTCTTTTGTTGTTTTCTATAAAACACTCATCACCATTTTTCGTTGATAATGCATTCATAATAAATGGACAAGCTGATTTAGTAATTGCAATTATCCCCTCTTTATCTAATTCAAAAATGCTAGCTAATGATGTTGTAACAGCGTCAGCATGGCTGTCACCTACAATTATCGCCTTTACATTAGTCTTATTGCCAATGTAGCAGGTTAATTCACTGGCTGTTATGCATTTATAAGGGTTTTTATTAGATGCTTCATTACTCGCCTTTATTACATCATTGGGATAATGCTGTTCATAACCATTTGTTGTATATAAAAATACACCTACAGTACTAGTAATAATAGCTATCAGCAGTGGTTTGTACTTAAATAAGTCATTTATACTTGTAAAAGATCTATGAAATTTCAATTTCTCAATATATTTGCTACTAAAATAACCAAGGAGTATAGAAAGAGTAATCCCTAAATAAATGAAATTTGAGTTTAGTGAAAAGTAAGTAATAGCAACAACTAAAGGCCAGTGCCACAAGTATATTGAATAAGACCAACTCCCTACTTTTTGAAAAACAAAATTGTTTGTTATTAAGCTATTTTTAGCATTAGCTTGAATTATTAAAAATGAACCCAGTACAGGGAATAAGGCTAGATAACCTGGCCAAGGAGTGTGTTTTGTTATTATAAGGTAGCTTGCGACAATAAAAGTAATGCCGATAATT
Source organism: Pseudoalteromonas sp. S554 (assembly GCF_005930865.1). Taxonomy (NCBI): domain Bacteria; kingdom Pseudomonadati; phylum Pseudomonadota; class Gammaproteobacteria; order Alteromonadales; family Pseudoalteromonadaceae; genus Pseudoalteromonas; species Pseudoalteromonas sp. S554. Next base: position 1,033 of record NZ_PNDV01000128.1, read on the forward strand.
TCTAGTGCCTTACTTTGTTTACGGTTTACACTAATTGGATAAAGATAAGCTACACCACCTATCATCATTTCCCAAGCTCTAGCAGGGAATAAAAAGTATGATGAACTTGGCCATTTGTAAGTTGCAATTACACAAAAAGCAAAGCCAAGCAAAGTACCTATTAAAATAATTTTTTTAGTCCAAGTTAAGCCGATTAATTTGTTACAAATAACTAGTAAAATAGGGTATAAAATATAAAACTGCCATTCAACAGATAAAGACCACGTATGCAACAGCCACTTTTCATGAGAAGCCGTATCAAAATAACCAGATTCTAACCAATAAATATTATTTGATATAAAACCTATGCTACTTACAGCATGTTTGGCTAGGGATTTATAATCCACAGGGGAAAGAAAAAACCAGCCAAATATTAGCAAAACTATACACAAAATGGCTAAAGCGGGAATGATTCTGTTAGCACGAGAAATATAGAATTTTATTATTGAGAAGTTTTGTTGTTCTAATCCTTTAAATATTATACCTGTCATTAAAAAACCAGAGATGACAAAAAAAACATCTACACCAGCAAAACCACCAGGCATCCAACTAGGGTTAAAATGAAATAATACTACAGCTATAACGGCGATGGCTCTTAAGCCGTTAATATCTTCTCTGAAATGCACTTTGACTCTCCATATCAATTTATCTTTTATTGTATATTAATCAATTGTTATTACAACTATGTAGTCTTATTAGCGGCTTCTGATTTTTAAATTTATTTGTAAAAAAGCTTCATATCGTAAAGGTAGGAAATATTTATCCAAACAGAATAATTTCATAAAGAGGTGTAAATTAGAAAACACTAAGAATTCAACTAAAGCTTTTTATTTTGTCATTAGATCACTTTTCTAAAGCGCAGTTCCTATTAACCATTTTGTGAATATTTAATTAATTATTAATAACTTGAGTGAGCAAGCTTCACGCTTACGGTGTGAAATTGACTTTGCTTTGTAGACGTAGAGCTTGCTCACGTTAGAAGCGGCAGCTTCTTGTTATTTAAAAATAAATATGACCACAGAGCACACCGAGGCGCTTTGCGCTACACAGAGTTAAAAAAATATTGGTTTGGTCACTTCTCCTGGCCTTCAATT
>NZ_PNDV01000129.1:0-507 GCF_005930865.1 Pseudoalteromonas sp. S554
ATATCTTTGTCATACACATAAGCAAGTGGAAAGTTCCCCCCACGGATGAGTTTGGCAATTTTATATGAATCTATTTTATCGTTTTTGGCTTTACCGCCATGAATCGCCTTCATATATAACGCATGACCGAGAATAAAGTCGATAGTGTGTTCTTTACAAAAGTCAGCGACCCAATACCAGCAATGCATGCATTCTACGCCAACCACAATATCACCGATATACGGTTTTAGTAGTTTTAATAGTGCTTCTGGGTCATCTTTAATTTTCTTGTGAACAAGTATAAGTCCTGTATTATCAATGATACAGACGTAAAGTAATCGCGCGTGTAAATCGATTCCACAATAATATGGATGCATGTTATTGTAAAAGTTCATTGAGCTTTCTCCTGTAAGGTTGGTTGCCTTTTCAGCGTAGCGAATAATCGCGATGCTGGGGAGGAGGCTCAATGAGTATCAAGTCATTAAAGCAGGACAAAAAACAGTTGGTTTTTGCTCGTGCGTCGCAGTT
>NZ_PNDV01000013.1:0-10954 GCF_005930865.1 Pseudoalteromonas sp. S554
ATCGTGCTCATCGTGCTCATGACTTGCGTTACCGCCGTGAATTAAATCAATAGCGGCAAGCGGTATATGCAGTGTTTTGTCGACCGGGGTACCCGTCGGGTTTAAAATACCGACTACTTCAAACGGGTTGTCGTTGTGATGATGAAAACTGGTATTACCCATACCGTGGGATATTACAATGCTATCGCCCAGCTTATAGCCTAGTTTTGTAGCTACCTCACTGCCCAATACCACGCCGTGAATAGTGCTAAAAGGGTTACCTGCACTAAAACTCAAATGTTGTTTTTTAGCAAAGCGGTAATGGGTAAAGTAATCGGGGGTTGTGCCCAACACGGCTTGGCCTTTGTGGCTGTCGCCAAGGCTAATAGGAATGCTCCACTTTACGCCGCGTTGGCTTGTTATGTATTTGTAGCTTTGCCAGCTCACGCCATTATTGGTGTGGCCAATTCTAAATACTGATGAAAGCAGTAATTGAATATCGCCGGTGCGGGCTCCTACAATTAAATCGGTACCCGAAATGGTATTGCTAAAGCTGCTTTTAGCATCAACTCTAACACGTTCAATACTTAGCAATAACATAACGCTAACGGCAATGGTAAACAGTGTTAAAACAACACTAGCACGTCTATTTATTAGGCTTTTTAAAGCAAGCTTTGTAAGGATCATAATGTCTCCTGCAAACTTACTAAGTCGATTGAGCGATTAAACAGCGGCTTTAAGTTTTCGTCGTGGCTTACAAATATCAATGTGCTGTTTGTATTACTCGCTTGTTCAAACAATAAGTTAATAAAGCTTTCGCGGTTTTGTGTATCAAGGGCTGAAGTTGGCTCGTCGGCAATTATAATTTCTGGGTTACCAATAAATGCGCGTGCGGCGGCCACGCGTTGTTGTTGGCCAATGCTTAATTCTGCCACATTTTTATTATGATATTGCTCGGTTAAACCCAGTGAGTTTAATAGCCGTGTAGCCTCATTATTTAACGTGGCTGAGTGGCTTAATGCTTTTTGTTGGCGTTTTTTTGAAAATTGGCAGCCCAGTATTACGTTTTCAATAGGCGATAGGTAAGGAAGTAAGTTGAAGTTTTGAAAAATAATACCAATGTGGTCAGCTCTAAATACATCTCGTTGAGTGTTACTTAGGGTATTTAAGGTCTGGTTTAGTAACGTGACATTGCCGCTGGTGGCTTCATTTATACCGGCAAGTAAGGCAAGTAAGGTTGATTTTCCCGAACCACTTGGGCCATGTAGAAAAACATGTTGGCCTTTTTCAATGTTAAGTTTGCTAATAGTTAGCGTGGGCGTTTTATCGTTTTTATGCCATTTAAAAGTAACGTTATTAAGGCTTATCATTGTTTGGTTTACCACTTCCAATAATTAAGGTTTTTGCGCGTTTTAAACTGCCTAATAATATTAAACGGTTTAGGTTTTAGCTTTTCGTCACTAAGTAAAAACTCATTCGTTGCAGCCACTACTCGCTCACTTGATTTACCGTCTGTGTATGGGTGCAGCTGTTGGCAATAGCTTTCTATATTTTGCATTAATGTTTTAGGGTAGGTAAATGCAAGGTCTATCGCGTCTTCTAGCTTATTTGGATCTGTTACGTTTAGTAAATGCTTGTCTGGGGCATTATTACAAAAGGTCACAACAGGCTTTCGCTGCACTATAAACATTAAAAGCACCGATGAGGTATCACACAGCATTACATCGGCCGACTTTAATAAGGGGACTACGTCGTCGGTTTCGATAAACGTTAAGTTTTGATTACTTAACGCTTTGTATTTATCAATAAGCTCAATAGGCATTTTAGGATGAAACTGCATTAATATGCGCCACTTTCCTGTTTCGCTAAAGTGCTTTATTTGCTCGTAAAGTTTAGGTGCAAGTGATAAACGTTTTGAAAAAGTAGAACAAATTAAAAGTGTAGGGCGAGTGTCGGCTTTGCTGGTATATGGGGTTTGTAATTCGCCAGTAAACAAGCGGTCGAGCGTTGGCCAGCCAGTTTCAGTCACTTTAAAATAACCCAGCTTTTTTTGTAAGGCTTTAAATGGCACTGTGGTATTGGGGCCTTGAGTACAATATAGGTCAAAGCAGCCCCTTGCTTTTAGGTGATCGTTGTTACCTTTTTTATCAAGTTTTCCGGCATCAAAACCATGAAATACACCCACTTTAATACCCGGAAAAAACGTAGGAATTAAATTGGCCGGTGCAAATGTAGCATCGGGTTTCCAGTTGTGAATATCGTCTATTGAATTAAGGCGTATTTCATCGGGTGTTAAAAAATCAGGGTTTACAGAGCTACCTTGTAAAAACCAGCGTACCTGACCACCGTTCGCTAATATGGCCGCCTGAATAGGCCTCAAAATTGCGTATGAATAATTTTGAGATATATACATTAAGTATTTTTTATTTTTGGTGGTGGTTAAGTAGTTCAAGCTAGCTCCTCGACTCAATAGCACCGCCAGTTTACCCGATTGTGACAACCATATAAATATTCTTGCTAAATCTCTTAACCAAAGTTCAGGTTATTTAGTTTTAAGCCCAAGATTGAGCTTTGAAGTTGGCTGGATTATCATACCGCACATAACCCCATACCATACTTTGCTCATAGAGCATCCCTAACCCCGGAGATAGCATGACTAGCTATAAAGTTTTAGACGTAAACGATGATTTACCCATCCGCACCAAAGGTGAAGTACACAGTGGTAAAGTGCGTTCAGTTTATTGGCTAACAGACGAAGACAGTGCACGATTAATTAAAGATAAAGGCTACAAAGTACCCGCAGGTACTGAGCTGGCTATTATGGTGATTTCGGACCGTATTTCAGCATTTGATTGTATTTGGCAAGGTGAAAATGGCTTAAATGGTGTGCCGGGTAAGGGGATAGCACTTAACACCGTTGCATCATATTGGTTTAATTTATTTGACGAAGCAGGCCTAGCTGGCAATCATATTGTGGATATTCCGCACCCATATGTATGGATTGTGCGTAAAGCAAGCACAGTTAAGGTAGAGGCGATAGCGCGCCAATATATTACGGGTAGCATGTGGCGTGATTACGCTAAAGGGACACGTAACTTTTGCGGTATAGATTTACCTGAAGGGTTAAACGCGAATCAAAAACTCGATAATGTACTTATTACGCCATCAACCAAGGGGATTATTGAAGGCGTTGCCGACATACCGCCAGTAGACGATGTAAACATTACCCGCGAGAACATAACAAATAACCTAGATGTATTTAATTTTAAGTCGGCAGACGACGTTGCAAAATACGAAAAGCTGTTAGTAGAAGGCTTTGGCTTAATTAGTAAAGAGCTTGCCAAGCTTGACCAAATTTTTGTAGATACCAAGTTTGAATTTGGTTATGTAGAAGACCTAAATGGTGCACAACAGCTTATTTATATCGACGAAGTTGGTACACCAGATTCATCGCGTATATGGGATGGCGCTGCGTATCGAGATGGTAAAATTGTTGAAAACTCTAAAGAAGGCTTTCGCCAATTGTTAATTAATAACGTGCCAGAAAGCGACGTATTACTCAACAAAGATCGCATGGCTGAGCGTGAAAAATTAGCAAAAGAGTATATTTTACCCGAATCAGTCATGCTCGAAGTGTCTGATACTTATGTGGGTATTGCCAGTAAAATAGTTGGTGAAGCAATTACTATTCCTGAGGATCCGCGTCGAGAAGTCATTTCTATTTTAGACGCTGATTATGGCTTAATTGTAAAATAGCCATACTAAAGAACTAAAAAACCCAGTGGCTAACTTTTTATTTTTAGTTACTGGGCTATATTCCTTGCAATTAACCCCTGTAATTAATTACCTTAACCTAACGTTAATAGTTAGGTGTTGTTATGTTTGAACGTTGTTTGCAAAAAATAACTAAAAGTTGCCGTTTTTTAACCATGGGTTTGTTTTTTGGTTACTTTTCTAACGCCGCTGCACTGGAGTTGGTAGTAGAAGATCAACACGGTAGTAAACTAGCAAATGCTGTTATTGAGCTACACTTTAACGCCGAGCAATTAGCCAAGCCAAATCTTCCTGTAGCGACTATGGACCAAGTTCATAAACAGTTTTTGCCAGAGCTATTAGTTGTGCAAAAAGGGCAGCAAGTTGACTTTCCAAATAGCGATAATATTCGCCACCATGTGTATTCTTTTTCGCAAGCTAAGCCCTTTCAGCTAAAGTTATATTCAGGGCAACCAAAAGCACCTATTACTTTTGATAATCAAGGGGTCGTTGTTTTGGGGTGTAATATTCACGACTCTATGGTTGGCTACATATATGTGGCAGGTAGCAAACATGTTTATAAAACAAATAAGCAAGGCAAAGTAACCTTGCCAAATAACCTATTACCGATTGAATTAAGCGTATGGCACGCTTTGCAAACAGCACCTTTGGAGAATAAAAAAATTATAACAGTAAGCGCTAAAAGCAAACACACCATAACGGTAAACACATCTACACCAGCACCAAGAAACACCTTTGGTAGCAAATTTAAGGCTGGTAATGACTCATAGTTTAAAAAACCGAATTACCTCACTCTGCGTAGGGCTGGTGTTATTAACAACGCTGGTGAGTGTTGCTAGTTTTTGGTGGTCAACAAGTCAGTTTCAAGAACAAAAAGTAGACCAAGACATAAGTGTTGCGCAAAACGTTTATAAGCAATATTTAACCTCAAAAGAAAGCCTCCTGTTAACTGCGGCTAAAGTATTAACTGCCGATTTTGGTTTTAAGCAAGCGGTTGCCACGCGCGATGCGGGTACCATAAGCAGTGTTTTGTATAATCACAGCCAACGGATAGACGCGCAATTAATGTTGCTTATAGATTTATCGGGTCAGCTAATTTCGTCAAATTTAGAGCAAGGTGCCTTTGAAGACGACTTGCGACCTTTACTCGCAGAGCTATTTAACGCACAAGAGCAATCCACATTTGTAGTGTTAAACAATGAGCTTTACCAGGTTATTTTATTACCTGTAAAAGCCCCAAGAACCATAGCTTACAGTTTAGTAGGCTTTAAAATAGACGACAGTGTTGCAAGCGAGCTTAAAAGCTTAACGGGCATGGATGTAAGCTTTGTAGGCAGTGCCGACAACCTAGTTATTAGCTCGTTAGATGAGCGCCCAACGCCTTTTGAACCGGTGAGTTATTTTAACTCGGCCACCACCTCACGAATATTTGGCGAGTACCCGGTTTACCGAAACCGAGATATTAATTTAGCCTCTTTGGCAACACACCCAATTATTATTTTATTAAGCGCCGATTTAACACAAAGTTATAGCGATTTTGAAAAGCTATTTTTTACCCTTATTATTTTGTCTATCTTAACGATGTTTGTAGGTGTAATAACAAGTAGCTTATTAGCAAATAACTTAACAACGCCGCTTTCTCAGCTAGTTGTAATTGCTAAGCAGTTTGCGCAAGGTAATTATAATTTTGAGTTTAAAGGTAAAAAACAAAGCACAGAAATAACGACCTTAGTTAATGCGTTCGACAACATGGGTAACGACATCAACAAGCGTGAACAACAAATTAGTTTTCAGGCGCGACACGATACTTTAACCGGCTTTTATAATCGCTCTGCGATGTTAGAAGTGTTGGACAAAGAATTAAGCGAATTAACTCAATATACGCTTGTAGCTATAGATATAAAAGGGTTGCGCCATATAAACGATAAGCTTGGCCCGCGCATTGGCGATGAATGTATAAAAACCGTGGCATGCAGAATAAGTGAGTTTTCGGATGAGTTTGGTGGGATTCATGCGCGTATTGGGGGAGATGAGTTTTTAACGGTATTTCCAAGCAGTGCGGTTAGCGAGAAAAAGTGCGGCATAGAGGGATTAATTGCTAGGCTCCAAGAGTGTTATACCATTCAAAAGCTAAAAATTAACTTACAGTTTAGTACCGGTGTATTGCAGTACCCATCGCAAGGTACTGCCAGTGACGACTTAGTAAGGCGAGTGCTTATTGCCGTAGAAAATGCGGCAAATAACCAAAACCATATACATTATTACCAAGATGGCGAGGACGAGGCCCACTTAGATCGTTTAATTATGCTTGATGAATTAAAGCAAGCTATTAGCGACGACGATGGTCAGCTGTTTATGACCTACCAGCCTAAGCTGCATATGCAAACTCAAAAAATAGATAAAGTTGAGTCGCTTATTCGTTGGCAGCGTAAAGATGGCAGCTGGGTTAATCCTGAGTTATTTATTGATTTAGCAGAGCGCTCAGGGCTAATTGTTGAACTAACTGCATGGGTAATAAATACCGTTGTTGCACAAGTTGCCGACTGGAAATCGAAGGGCATTGAGCTTCAAGCCGCCATTAATGTATCTGCGCAAGATATTGCGTATCCGGGCTTTCATGCCGCGTTAGTCGCTACGCTAAAAAAACATAATGTGGATGCAAGGTTAATCACTATTGAATTAACCGAGCGCGACATGATAGAAAACGAAGAAAAGGGTATTAAAGCGCTTAAAGATTTAAAACAAATTGGCGTTAAAATATCGCTTGACGATTACGGGGTAGGGCAAACATCGCTGGGGCGTTTAAAAATGTTACCTATTGATGAGCTTAAGCTCGATAAATGTTTTATTTTAAAACTAGATGCCTCTCAAAAAGATCAATTTATAGTGCAGTCGTCAATTACGCTTGGGCATCAGTTAGGTTTTTCGGTGGTGGCTGAAGGGGTCGAAACCGAAGAGTCGTTAGCTTTACTTGAAACAATGCAGTGCGACCATGCACAAGGTTACTACCTTAGCCGGCCTTTAAAAGCTGATTTATTAGAACAATGGCTGGAAGAATACTATGGTAAAAATTAAGCATTTATTTGTCAGTGTTTTATTGCTAATAAGTTTGCCAACGGTTGCCAACAGTAGCGGAAAGTTACTAGCAACACCGGGTGTATCTCAAGTTGAAGGTAGCGGCGGTGGCGGTATTGTGCCTTGGGCTCAGCTTGCAGGTTATGCGAGCGAAGATGAATTTTCGGTAAATGGTTTTTGTAGCCGAGCGGATGTAAGCGATTACGCATTAAATGTATGTGGTGCGCAGTTAAACTTATTTAATCGGGTGGAGCTAAGTTACGCAAAACAAGAGTTTGACGTGCCAGCACTTAACACCGAAATAGAGCAATCGATTACTAGTGCAAAAATACGTTTATATGGTGATATTGTTTACAGCCAATGGCCGCAATTAAGTTTAGGTATACAGCATAAATCGCTAGATGACGGCACCGTAGCCAAACTTGTTGGTGCAGAGGATACCAGCGGTACAGATTATTACTTGGCTGCCAGTAAGCTTCACTTAGGTGCTTTTGCAGGTTATAACTGGTTTTGGAATGTAACAACACGCTATAGTGAAGCCAATGAACTTGGACTACTCGGTTATGGTGGCGGCAATGCTGACAGCGCGTTTTTATTTGAAGGTAGCACCGCTGTATTTTTAAGTCGTGAATTGGCAATCGGTATTGAGTATCGTCAAAAAGCGAATAACTTAAACCTGGGTGAGCAAGACTGGAAAGATGTTTTTGTTGCCTGGATGCCTAATAAAAATGTGAGTGTAACTGCCGCATATTTAGATTTAGGGCGTATTGCAGGGGCAGACGATCAAACCGGTTGGTACTTATCGGTAACAGGGTATTGGTAATGAAGTTAATTGCAGTTGGGTTTTTATGTGTTGGTATTTTAATGGGCTGTGCGAATAAAGCACCGCCTACTTTATATTACCAAATTGGCGGTAACGCCGGCATAGAAAAACTAATTGATAGCTTTATTAATCAAATTGGCGGTAACGCCGGCATAGAAAAACTAATTGATAGCTTTATTAATCAAATTGGCAATGACGAGCAGGTATTTCACTACTTTGAGCACACAAACATAGCGCATTTTCGCCAAGGTTTTATTTTGCATATGTGCATGCTTACCGATGGTCCGTGTAAATACAGCTACGCAGGTGATTCAATGGTAGACATACACACCGGCATGAATATAACAGAAAAAGATTTTAATCATGTTGTTGATTTATTAGTGAATGCCATGAATGAGCAAAACATACCTCATCCTATTCAAAATAAAATTTTGTCAAAAATGGCGCCATTAAGAGGCGATATTATTAACATATAGTAGGTCGCAGTCATGCAGCAAATATATAGAACCACAATTATAGCTTTCTAGTTATCATTGACAGATTAGCTGATATTTTTTTGCGTTGCATATGTAAATTTAATCTGTGTTTTAAATTTCTAATAAATGTACTCTTATTAGAATGCCTACCTGAATTTGCCTTTGCTATTTCACTTTCAAATTGGCTATCAGTGGCAATTGGATATGGCTTAATACCTACGATATTGAGCCCAACTTCACTATGAAATTGCATATCAACATCAACAGGTCTAAAAAATGGCTTTCTGTGCAGAAGTTTTTTAGCCCCCTCTAAAGATAATATATATCCTTGAGCTCCATTTGGGATTTTAAAGTAATTCCCTAAAACAAATTCACTTTCAAGGGATTGTGTATTAATAAATGGTAAATCTCGGCTATCAGAAAGTTTTATAAGATCCCAATTTTTTAATTTTTCTGCTGATTCAATCGTATTAGTTAAATGCGATTTAATTATAATGTCGTCCTCAAGTATTACGCATATAGGTATCGAATGTGTAACTATATGCTCCCAGACTCGCATATGGCTAATGTAACAACCTATTTCTCCTAGGGTTAAGTTGCGATGATATGAGTTTTTATTCTTTTTCGGGCAATACCAGTTGAGAAACTCTTGCTCACCAAGATTTTTACCAATAGTAGCTTCAAAGCGTTCTGCACTTATATTAAGATCTTTAAGTCGCTTTTGAACTTCATACCAACGGGATTCACAAGGTTTCATATTGATAATAAATATCGAAGTTTTCATTTTTTAATTACTTTATTGTTGTAGCTTAATAGTCTTTAAGCGAAATAGATTTATTTAAAAAATCCAGTTTATGTAATGAGACTCAATAATTTTACTCTATCGAAGCTATATATTATTTATAAACTGAGAAAAGGTACTTGTTAAAACTGTATTGGGTTTGGATAACAGCTATAACGAAACCTGCTCTTCCATCTAAAAAACCTAGCCTTAAAAAATAATGTCGAATAAAAGCAAATATGGCAGAGCCTGTAGCTTTTGATAATGAGGTTTTTTTTCCTTTTTGAATTATTTGCTTTGCGCCTATGTTAGCGTAGTGGTTTCTTTTATTAAGATATGTAAAAATATCTTGGTGTTGGAAGTGTAAAATGTTTTCTTTTAATGTAATTAGCTCACAGTCTTTTATTACAACAGATTCATGCACTAAATTTTTGTTGTAACTGGTTTTTTTCTTGTTATAAATACGGGCAATATGATCAGGGTGCCAGCCACTATGATAAATAAACTGGCCACAAAAATATGTTAGCCGATTTATTCTTAATACATTTTCTTCACTACACCTAGGTAAAGTATTAAGTATCTCATTTTTTAATGTTTCACTAACTTCTTCATCGCAGTCAATAGCAAAAATCCAGTCGTTACTAGCTAACTGTTCAGCTCTTCGACGTTGCTCGCCAAATCCTTGCCAATCCTCTCTAATAAATATCTTATCGGTGTATTTTTTTGCAATTTCGAGTGTATTATCTGTGCTGCCGGAGTCAAGCAGAATAATCTCGTCAGCCCATTTAACTGATTCTAAACAGCGGGCAATTGTACTTGCCTCATTCTTACAAATAATACAAACAGATAGTTTCAAAATATTTTTCTCATAATTAAGTTATTGACGATAGACCCAAACATAAATCCATCTACATATTAGTAACTATAGTATTCCAAAGTATTACTTTTAAGACCATTTTTATAGCTATTTTTAAAATAATAAATGCTAGAGTTAATATTGCCTAATTACTTAGTATTATTTAATCTAATTTTTTGATTATATTGTTTTATACTACAGGGAATTTTTATGAAATATCTTGTTGATGCAAAGTGGCTTAAGATACGTTTAGAACAAGCTAACTTAGTTATTTTTGATGCGGGTATGCTTCGCCCCGGGGTTTTAGGAACTTATGTGCCTGAAGCTATGCTACCCAATGCAAAGCGGTTTGACATAAAAAATGAGCTGGCAGACAAATCAAACCCGCTATCAAGCACAATGTGTAATGCACAGCAGTTTACACAGGTTATGCAGCATGCGGGTGTAAACCATGATTCGTTTATTGTGGTATACGAAGATGCTGGCTTATTTAGTGCTGCAAGGGCGTGGTGGATGCTAAAAGCCATGGGGCATCACAATGTAAAGGTTTTAAATGGCGGCCTTAAAAAGTGGTTAGCGTGCGGCTATGCAGTGCAGCAAGGTTATAGTGAGGCTTTAACGTGCGGTAATTTTGAAGCAAGTTATAATCCAAGTTACTTTATTGGCCGCCAGCAAGTATTAGCAGCCATAGATGATGTGAATACTATATTGCTAGATGCGCGTGCCTATAAACGCTTTACTGGTGAAGAGAGCGAACCTCGAAAAGGCATGCGAGGTGGGCATATACCACAAAGCCGTTCATTGCCTTTTTTAGATTTATTAACCGATGGCGAGGCTAAAGCTTTTGAAGAAATAAAGATAAAATTTAAGAACGCTGTGGGTGCTGCAGAGTATATTCAATTTAGCTGTGGATCAGGTATTACAGCGTGTATTTTAGCTTTATTTGCTGATGAATGTGGTTATAAAAACTTAAGTGTTTATGACGGTTCTTGGAGTGAGTGGGGCGCGAGTGATTCATTGCCTATCACCAAAGATGTATAAGTGAAAATACCATAACAAGCAATTTTTGTAGGCGCCTTGCTTGCTGGCACGTTTAATTTATACATAGTCACATTAACAACCTTTGCGTGAGCAAGCTTCACGCCTACGTGTGGGTAACTTTAAATGTTTATTACCACCGAGAGCACCGA
>NZ_PNDV01000130.1:0-1429 GCF_005930865.1 Pseudoalteromonas sp. S554
GATAAAGCAACAATTCGTCTGTAATTTCCAGTTTACCCTCTGATTTCACCTATTCAGCTCCATCCATGGTCAGGTACTTTTTACCAGAGCTCCATTCGTCCGATATCTCCATAATCACCGCTGTGACTAATCTGAGGCAAGAGGCCTCGTTTGGAAATAAAGTTGCAACGCGCGTACGGCGTTTGATTTCTTTATTCACGCGCTCAAGTGCGTTGGTTGTTCTCAAACGGCGACGATGCCCCGCAGGCAAAGCTAATACAGCTAACCCTTCAGGAAGCGCCGTTTCGGCCCATACTGCGAGCTTAGGCGCGCTTTTCTCATACTTCTTACAGAGCAACTCAATGTGGCGTTTTGCTTCATCCGGTGTTTTTGCATCAAAGACACTGCGAATGTCGTCCGCCACTTGTGCTTTCATGGCCTGCTTGGGCACATAGCTTTGCGCGTTTTGTTGCAAGTGGAACTGGCAACGCTGCCACGGTACACTCGGAAATACACTCTTGCGTGCCGCTTTTAGCCCTTCATGGGCGTCGCTAACAAAGAGTTTCATGCCGTGCAGACCTCTATCTTTCAGGCTGAGCAAAAAATCTCGCCAATGGACTTCTTGCTCTGAAAGCGATACCGAGCAACCTAAAAGCTCTCGATGTCCTGATTCATTGACGCCCATCGCGACTAAAACGGCACAATCAATTACAGAGCCACCGTGTCGTACTTTCTCATAACGTGCATCAAGCACGACATACGGGAAATTGCCAAGCGGCCGCTCTCGCCATTGCTGCAAATGTACATCAAGCTCATGTGCGGCGCGACTTACCTGAGTAGAGCTGATTTCAAAACCGCACAGCTCTTCAGTCACACGTGCCACTTTACGCGTCGACACGCCTTGCACATACATTTCTGCTAATGCCAGCTTCAGCGCTTTCTCAGAGCGTAAACCTCGCTCTAAACTACTTGGATAAAAATCCGTGTCGCGGGTTTGCGGTATACTTAAATCGAGCATCCCGAATCGGCTCTGTAGCGACTTTTTCTTATAACCGTTGGCGTAACCTTGGCGCTCTTCTGAACGCTCCCAGGGGCCTGCTCCAAGGTGCCGCTCTCGCTCTAACCGCATGGCTTCATTGAGTAAAATACTGATCGCTTCGGCTGTACCGTCCAAGCCTTGCTCAATCAATAATTCCAAAACATCGCCAATCGATCTATCCTGTATATCGCAGGTCATTGTGGTTCCTCTTTCAATTTACTTTGGTCGGTAAATCAAAAGGATAAACTTTGACCTGCACCTTTTCCAGCTCAGGCGAAATTACAGAAAGAATGATGCACTAACAGTAATTACTTTAAAAAGTAATTGCTTTTTATACGTTCAGTTTATGAATCAAACAATTAAACTTAGAACTTATAAGAATCTTGTAGGTAAGAAAATCGACCAATATTT
>NZ_PNDV01000131.1:0-10183 GCF_005930865.1 Pseudoalteromonas sp. S554
AGTAAATTTACTCGGCTTTTGTATTTTAAAATAAGGTAACGTTAACGCGTTTTATAGCTCTTTAACACCCATGTTATATAGCGTAAAACCAAACATATCTGCGTATAAATCTATAACCTTGCTGGTTGGTGTGCCCGCACCATGACCCGCATTTGTTTCAATACGAATAAGTGTAGGGTTATTTCCAGCCTGCTTAGCTTGTAATTCAGCAGCAAATTTAAATGAATGAGATGGCACCACACGATCATCGTGATCACCGGTTGTTACCATAGTGGCAGGATATTCAACGCCCGCTTTAACGTTATGCAATGGCGAGTAAGCTTTTATATATTCAAACATTTCTTTACTTTGCTCACTAGTACCGTAGTCGTATGCCCAACCAGCGCCCGCTGTAAATGTATGGTAACGCAGCATATCAAGTACGCCTACCGCTGGTAATGCAACTTGAAATAAGTCAGGTCGCTGCGTCATCACCGCACCTACTAATAAACCACCATTTGAACCACCGCGCAGTGCTAAACGCTTTTTAGAGGTGTACTTTTTATCTTTTAAGTACTCTGCCGCGGCAATAAAGTCGTCAAACACGTTTTGTTTTTGCATTTTTGTACCAGCGTTATGCCAGTCTTTACCGTATTCACCACCACCACGAATATTAGCAACGGCATACACCCCACCTTGCTCAAGCCAAAGCGCATTAATAGGGCTAAAGCTTGGTGTTAAACTTGCGTTAAAACCACCGTAACCGTATAAGATGGTTGGGTTTGAACCGTCTAATTTTATACCCGTTTTATAAGTGATGATCATCGGCACTTTTGTACCGTCTTTTGAGGTATAAAAAACTTGCTCAGAGGTGTAATCATTACTGTTGAAATCGATTGCCGATTCACGATAAACCTTTGACTCGCCTGAGCTTACATCAAACGAAAAAGTAGTCCCTGGAGTTTTATAGTTAGTAAACGAGTAATAAAGCGTTGATTGATCTTTTTTACCACGAAAACCACGTGCACTCCCTACGCCTGGTAAATTAATTTCACGTATTAACTCACCTTGCTTATTATATTGTTTAACATGCGAAATGGCATCAACCATGTAATTAGCAAAAAAAGTATCTCCGCCTTTACTTAGGCTAAGAACGTTATCGGTTTCTGATATAAAGTCGACCCAATTTTCAGGCGCTGGGTTATTTGCATTTACCGTGACCACTTTTTTATTGGGTGCGTTTAAATTTGTAACTAAGTAAAGCTTTTCGCCGTCGTTATCAATTACAGAAGTATCTGAATCTGAGTTACCAACAACAGTAACAAAATCACTATTTTCTTTACTTAAGTCTTTTATAAAAAGTTTGTTTCCAGACGTTGAAACACTGGCAGAAATTAGCAAGTACTTGCCATCATCTGTTACATCGGCGCCAACGTAACGATGCTTTTGCGCCTCGCTGTCGCCAAATACAACACGATCGTCATCCTGCGATGTACCCAAAGCATGATAATACACTTTATGTTGATCTGTTTTAGCCGACAGCTCACTACCTTTTGGCTTGTCGTAGCTAGAGTAGTAAAATCCTTCATTACCTAGCCAATCAATACCACTAAATTTCACATCAACTAAAGCTTGCTCTACTTGCTCTTTAGTCGTTGTATTAATAACGATAATTTTACGCCAATCACTGCCACCTTCAGAAACTTGATACGCTAATAAACTACCATCTTTAGAAAACGATAAACCCGACATAGACGTTGTACCGTCGTCGCTAAATTTATTAGGATCTAAAAATACCTCTGGCGCTTCACCACCTTTGCTGCGGTATAAAACATATTGATTTTGCAAGCCATCGTTTTTGTAAAAGTAGGTGTAGCCGCCCTCTTCAAATGGCGCACCTATTTTTTCGTAATTCATCAGCTTTTCAAGGCGCTCTTTGAGCTTGTTTCTGTAAGGGATTTGTTCTAAGTATGAAAAAGTAGCCGTATTTTGCGCTTTTACCCAATCAGCAGTCTCTGCACTCATATCGTCTTCTAACCAACGATAAGGATCGGCCACGTTTTCTCCAAAATAGGTATCAACTACATCCCCTGTTTTGGTTTCGGGATACACGACTGAGTTAACTTGATTCATAGATGATTTTACTTCTTTTTGATCTGATGTATTGGTTGGCTCTGAACAGCCACTGAGTGCCAATAATACAGCACAGGCAAGAGTACGTTTAAGTAACATAATGTGTGTTCTTTTTATTTATTAAGTAGTAGTAATAACTTATGAGTTTTTTAAGCTTATGTCTATTAAGATGCGTTAAGTGCCATTTATCGCTGTAAACAAGTGTAAACTTACGCTTTAATAGTAAAAACATACAATAAAAATAAAGCGTGATTTATGAAAAAAAAAGAGCCCAGTTTCAACAGTTTTAAAGCTTTTTACCCTTATTATTTAAAGGAGCATCGCAACGTAACCTGCAGGCGTTTGCATTTTATAGGTAGCTTATTAGTACTTATGGTTATTATTACCGCATTATTAAGTCAAAAATTTGCGCTATTGTGGCTGCTACCCATTATTGGCTATGGCTTTGCGTGGGTTGGGCATTTCTTTTTTGAAAAAAACCGACCAGCTACATTTAAACACCCATTTTATAGTTTGTGGGGAGACTGGGTTATGTTTAAAGATATATTAACCGGAAAAATAAAATTTTAATAAATTAATAAAGTTACTCGCACCAAAAAGCCACCTTAATTAGGTGGCTTTTTGGTGCGAGTAACGTGGGTATTTAACGCTATACCACTTTAGTTAACCATCCATGTTTATCTTCGCTTTTACCCCATTGAATGTCGTTCAATGCTTGTCGCAGACGTGCAGTAGTTGGCCCAGGCTCTCCTGTGCCTACTTTATATTCTTTATCGTTATGAATAAACGTTCCCACTGGCGTTAATACCGCAGCAGTACCTGAAAGCGCAGCCTCTGTGCCTGGTTTTTCAGCACGCTCTAAAAGTTCAGTCACTGTAAAATTACGTTCGCTCACAGTCATGCCTAAATCTTTAGCAATCGTTAAAATACTATTACGCGTCACGCCGTGTAAAAAGGTGGAGTCGAGCGCTTTGGTTATAATTTCGTTGCCATCAATCAAAATAAAGTTTGCAGCGCCCGTTTCTTGTACATCACCACCTGGGCAAAATAATATTTGATCTGCTTGATACTGTTTACGTGCAGCGCTAATTGGGCCAAGCGCACTGGCGTAGTTACCGCCGCTTTTAACCATGCCCATATGAGGTGCACAGCGCATACCATCTTCTTCAAGTAACACACGTAATGCCGTAGCACCACCAGCAAAATAATCACCTACTGGCGAAAGTAAAGTGTACAACAATGAGCTCATTGAAGGAGCTGCCGCTTTACCAATTGCCGCTTCTGTGCCTATATGTGTTGGGCGAATATACATAGAGCCAGGCGGTAATGGGGTTTCATCGGCATATTGGCGAACAATATCAATAATCATCGTTTTAAGCATATCGCCATCAAAACTTGGCAAGCTTAAAAGTGCAGAGCTTTGCTGCATACGTGCTATGTTTGCATCCATTCTAAAAATATAAACAGACCCATCTTCATGACGAAATGCTTTTAAGCCCTCAAAACAGGTGCTTGAATAATGAAGAACGTGTGCACCAGCATGAAACTCAAGCTTATCGCATGGAACAACTGAGGTTTCGCTCCATTGATTATCTGAAAAACGAGCTTGAATCATCTGTGGCATAAACACAGTACCAAATGCGGCCATTTTTTATCTCTCTTGTGTGGTCTATTTTTCTCCATTGTATGACAATCACGCATCAATTAACCATAGCTAAAGTAACGGATTTTTAATTAACAATAAGAAAAAACCACACGTACTGTATGTTTATTAAACACAACAGCAAAATACCGGCATATGCGCTTACACATGCCGGTTTATGTTTTAGCTTTTAAGGCGCTTAATGCACTCTATCACTATTTAAATGAGTATCTAATAATTCGCTTTAACACCGAGCCGTATTGTTTAAAAAATCCACCAGTGTGATAATCAATCCCGTGCTTTTGCATAACGGCCTGTACCTGAGGTGCCACCTCTTGATATCGCGACGACGGCATATCAGGAAATAAGTGGTGCTCAATCTGGCAACTCAAATGGCCCGTTAAAATATGAAACCAGTTTGCCCCTTTAATATTAGACGAGCCCAATACTTGACGATAATACCACTGGCCTTGGGTTTCGTTTACGCAGTCTTGTTCTTTAAACGTTTCGGTGTCTTCAGTAAAGTGGCCACAAAATATAATTGTCGACGTCCATAAGTTACGAAGCAAATTTGCTAATAAATTACCCGCTATCACCCACAAAAATAAAGGCCCTGCTAATAACGGAAATATCACATAATCTTTAATTAACTGCCTAGCGCCTTTGCTAAAAAAGCGCTGTTTTAATGTGGTATGCGACACTTGCCCTTCACGGTTTTCTTTCTTTTTACCTATAAAAACACGCTCTGCTGCTAGCTCATGGTACGACACACCCCACTGAAACAAGACACTTAAATTTATGTAAGTAAAAAACTGCCACACATTTTTAAAACGCCACTTAAAATCATCACTCAAACGTAACAACCCGTAGCCAAAATCACGGTCTTTACCAATAATGTTAGTGTAAGTGTGGTGCTCAAAATTGTGAACTCGATGCCAGCTTTGGCCATCGCAGGCTATGTCCCATTCGTATTGCTGAGAGTTAAGCTGTTTGTCGTTCATCCAATCGTATTGACCATGCATAACATTGTGGCCAATTTCCATATTATCGAGAATTTTAGCCAAAGCCAGTAACAAAACACCGGCAACCCAAAGTAAAGGCTGAATAAATCCAAGCATTAATAGTATTCGCCCACTCCACTCACATAGTCTTTGCTTTCGAACGACAGAGCGAATGTAGTCAGCATCTTTTTGCCCTACTTTGGCAAGCGTATTCATTTTTATAGTATCTAAATCGCTTGCAAGCTGATCAAAGTTTATGTTTTTCATAATTGTAACTCCAAATCACTTACAGGTTGGCTTATACAAAGTTGGATTAATTCCTCACCGTTGTCTGACATTTCACCTGTTTTTAAATTACGTACTATTCCCGACTTTTTAATACATTGGCACTGATGGCAAATACCAATTCCGCAGCCACGCTTTACCGGTAATTTTTTAACTTCAAACTGGCTAAGTAGTACATCATTTCCTTCAACTATATGGGCTTGGCTGTTCACCTTTACAGTAAACTGATCTTCATTGTTTACTTTGGGTAACGCTAAACCAAATGCTTCTTGGTAATAATTAAGATCATGTCTTTTAGCAAACTCTTGCACTGTTTGCATAAATCCTAGTGGCCCACAGCAATATATATCTGGATTCTCCCACTGTTTAATATTGCTAGTAATGTCGCTCGACTGCTCACGAGTTAATAATAAAAATGAAAAATGACTAAATTG
Organism: Pseudoalteromonas sp. S554; assembly: GCF_005930865.1. NCBI lineage: Bacteria > Pseudomonadati > Pseudomonadota > Gammaproteobacteria > Alteromonadales > Pseudoalteromonadaceae > Pseudoalteromonas > Pseudoalteromonas sp. S554. Next base: position 5,475 of record NZ_PNDV01000131.1, read on the forward strand.
TGTGGCTAATTCACGCAACTCATCAACACATTGATGTTCGCCCGATTTTGCGTAATACACCAAATTTACTGCTTTGGTTGTTTGCGCTAAGTAATCGTCAAGCATTGCTAGCATCGGCGTTATACCAGATCCACCAGCTATTAATGTGGCAGGAGTATGTGTATTTTTAAATACAAACTCACCCGATGCAGCCGATATATTGCACCATGTTCCCGCTTTTGCTTTGTTCTTTAATAAACCGGTAAATCGTCCTTGTTCGCTTGTTTTAATTAACAAACGTATAAACCCCGTTTCGTTGAAATATTTAACGCTTGAAGCAACTGTAAAAACGCGCGTTAATAATCGTCCATTCATTTCAATGGTCAAACTAACATGCTGCCCTGCGGTATGCGCGGGCCATTGTTTGCTTGGTTTTAGCTGCAAACTCAAAAATTCACCATTCAATGAGTCTGAATTCATCAGTTGTGCTCTAAATTGCCCTGCACGCCAAGCAGGTTTAAACACTTGCATTATTGGCTCTATGTAACCTGCAAACGTTTGATGGTGTAAAAACCACGTTGAAAATTGGTTTAATGCCTGCGTAAACATTGTAATAAAATCTCTATATTGGTTTATTGCTCAATGGTTTGCACGAACTGAGGGTTAGCACAAATCAGAACCTTAATTATTTGAGCATACAAGTGTAAGCTCAAACTTCAGCGCACAAGTGTACGCTGAAAATTCAAGTTTTCAACCCTAATAGAGTGTTTATTCCATTATTTTTGTTAAAAACTACGAACAAAAAACAAACTAAACTCAATTTATAAACGTATTTCAAAACTAAATAAAATATAAAAAATATACTTTACTGAGTGAGCTTATTATTTCTAATACTGTGTGAGTGATATATGTAACTAGCTAAAATTAAAGCATTTTCACTTATCGCAACGCTTAGCTAATTTTTACAGCTCGTGCTAACGTAAACCTAGTTTGATTAATTTTGGAAAATAACATGCTCAATATAAAATCAAAAAAATATACACATTCTTTTAAAGGTGCCGTGCTAACGGTCGTTTTATTGACGCTGCCTACAATGTCAGTAAATGCAGTTGATTTTAAAAAGCTGCCGAGTTTGCCGCTTAATGTAAAAGCAGTAGACGTTGCAGAAGGTGTAAGTATTCCTTGGGCCATCGAAGCACTACCAAACGGTGATTTATTAATTACGGAGCGAAGTGGAAAACTATTTTTATTACGTAAAAACACCTCAACGCTTATTCAAGTAAAAGGATTGCCCGATATAGATGCTAACGGCCAAGGCGGTTTACTTGATTTAGCACTGCATACCGATGATAAAAATAGTCAATGGCTATACCTTACTTACTCAAGCGCTGAAGGCAAAGGCAGTGGTAGTAACACTGCATTAATGCGCGCAAAATTAAGCGATGATCATACTCAGCTATTAGAGCCACACGTTTTATACAAAGGTGAGCATAACAGTACAAAAGGTCAGCACTACGGCAGTCGTATTGTGTTTGATAAACAAGGTTATGTTTATTTTTCGATCGGGGATCGTGGTTCGCGCGACCTAAACCCGCAAGATCTTAGTCGTGATGGGGGCAAAATTTATCGTCTTCATTTAGATGGTCGTATTCCAACAGATAATCCCTTTGTAAAACAAACAGACGCTAAACACGCTGTTTGGTCTTACGGACATCGAAACCCGCAAGGCATGTGGTTTGATGCAAAAGATAATCTACTTTGGGCTCACGAACATGGCCCTCGAGGCGGTGACGAGCTTAATTTAATAAAAGCAGGATTAAACTACGGATGGCCGGTAGTTAGCTATGGCGTAAATTACAGCGGCACGTCATTTACAGACCTGCAAACAAAAGAAGGCATGCAATCGCCAACATCACAATGGACACCATCTATTGCACCATCAGACATGCTATTCGTCACCAGCGACAAATACCCTAAATTAAAAGGTAAAGTGCTGTTATCGTCTATGAAGTTTTCGTTTTTAAGCGCACTTACGCTTGAAAAAAACACGTTAATAAGCCAAGAGAAAATATTAGAAGGCATTGGCCGCGTAAGAAGTTTAGCCCAAGGTGCTGATGGTTATATTTATTTAGGCCTAGATGGCCAAGGTATAAAACGCCTAGAGCCTGAGCTATAAAACCGTTTAGTAACCGCAGCATAGCAAATAATTCGTTTACCTTGTTTTAATTTAACAAGGTAAATGCCTTTCTGCTAAAAGAACTTTTTATCGCTTTGTAGCGTATGGTAGTCCAATCACTTTTATAAAATTAAGCGAGTCCCATGTTTTCGATATTCAAATCAGACCCTACAAAAAAGTTACGTAAAGAGTACGACGCCAAATTAGAGCAAGGCATGCAAGCTCAGCGTAAAGGCGACATTAAAAGCTACGCCATGCTAAGCGAAGAAGCCGAAAAAATTTGGAGTGAAATAGAAGCGCTTGAAGCAAAAAAATCCAAATAAATTCGTATTAAACGTGTTTGCCCGTTTCAAAAGCAGGTAGGCGCGTTTAGCAATTATTCATCACCTCCTTTTTACAGCTACCTCCCGCAAAAAACCTACCTTTATAATAGCCTTACACAAATAATTGTATTTAAAGTAGTTACTTATATTACCGTTGCCATTTTTTAGAGGTGGTAAAATGGTTTAAAAAAGCCTTTAGTTTTCATTTTAAATTTTTAATGACTGCATTTACTAAAGCGATGGCGTTTTTCCTCCTAAGTCAGAAAGTGAGGACACTTTCCCCTTTTCTGCCTGTTGTTAATTAACAGCCCGACTTAAAGTTTAATACTCGCAATGTGTTACAGGATTTGTTATTAATATTAAAAATAAATAAGAGGACATACATTGCTCATTAAAAGAGGAAAGTGTCCTCTGATAAAGTTGTTAGAAGCCCTCTGGGGCTAGAGCAATACCAAACTAAGGATTCAAATTGAATATAGTTAAAATTCAGGAACAACTTGATTCTAATAGAAGGTCAGTCGCATTCGATAGCTATGACATTACTTTAAAGCAATTATATGACATGGTACTTGAAGAGATGATCGATATTGCCCCCGAGTATCAGCGTCACTTTGTGTGGGATGCAAAAAGACAATCGGCATTAATTGAGTCATTGTTTCTTGGGATACCCATACCAAGTTTATTTATGGCTTCTAACAAAGATGCTTCTTGGGAAGTTATTGATGGGCTTCAAAGGCTTACTACGATATTGAACTTTATTGGAAATGATGAAGAGCTTAAAGATATCTCGATAAAGCATGAAAAGCTGGAATTGACTGGACTTGAAAAGCTGGAGTCTATGAATGGACTTCATTTCAATGACTTGCCAAAATCCATGCAGTTTATGCTACAAACTCGGCCATTAAGAATAACAGTATTAAACGATCGCAGTGATTTCAATGTGAGATATGATCTCTTTGAAAGATTAAATACTGGCGGTGTTACCCTACATGAACAAGAAATTAGGAATTGTGTTTATATAGGTCCGTTTAATGATTTCTTAAAAGAGCTTTCCGAAAATGAAGACTTTAGAGCTGTGGTTAAAATGACAGCAAACTCAGAACGTAGTGGAAGTTACGAAGAGCTAGTCCTGAGGTTTTTTGCTTACCATGAAAATGCAGAACAGTTTGTTCATAGTGTTAAAGGTTTCTTAAACGACTATATGGAGCAAAAAACTGAAAAATTCAAAGATAAAGACAGAAAAGAATTAAAGAAATTATTTTTAGACACATTTGAGGCATTAAAAGATAATTTACCTGATGGTATCGTTCGCGGAGCAAGAAAAAATATCACGCCTGTAGTCCTCTATGAAGCGATATCAGTTGGATGTGCCAAAGCTATTACAAGTAATCGACAAGTTGACCTAACAAAGCTGGAAGATTTACTAAATGATCAGGAAGTTAAGAAAGCGACGACTGGGGCAACAAATAGTAAAAAAATGGTTTTAAAACGCATAAATATTGTCAAGGACACTCTTCTCAATGACATTTGATATTGTGCGAGCAAATTCACGAGAAAGATTTAGTGAAGTACAGATTAACCTTAACTACATAGAGTCTATTGAACCAGCAGGAGAAGCTACACCCGAAGTTAAGGTATTAAGAGGTTTGTACTATGTACACTTATACTCTGCGCTAGAAAAGGCTTTAAACGAAACTGTTGAGCAGGCAATACTCTTAATAAAGAGTAAAAATATTAAAAACCTGCATTTCGCGACTCCATTTAATGTAATTTCATTAAATTCAAAAATGCAAAGTTTTAAACAATGTGGCTACAAAGATTATTTTGATAAATCTTCAGAGGTATTTGAAAGTATAAATTCTGAAGAGGTCTTTGATATAAGTAATACCATTTTCTCTCAGAACCTACAAAATGTATGGTTTAAAACAATCCAAAATACAATAAGAAGTTTTGGTGCTGCTCCTATTCAAGTTGAGCCTAGAGTCAAGTTAACTATTGATGAGGTGGTCGATAAACGGAATGCAGTTGCTCACGGTAGAGAAACTCCAACGGTTATTGGTGAGCGCCACCGTGTTAATGTTCTGAGAACTAAAACTCAAGAAATACAGTTAGTAATAGAGCAAGTGATCTCTACATTTGAAGATTACATTGCTAACTATGAGTTTCTTAAAGCTACATATGTTCAAGAGTATAGCGCGGGATAAAGGGCTTCTAACACATATGAGCCTTAA
>NZ_PNDV01000132.1:0-1951 GCF_005930865.1 Pseudoalteromonas sp. S554
GGAAAATCCCTAGAACCCCAGGTAGGTCCACTTGCCCCGCACCTTGACGTAGGTTTCATCCAGGCGCCAGCTCGGATCAAAGCCACGCCGCCAGAACCAGCGCAGCCGCTTCTCCATCTCCGGGGCGTAGCACTGGACCCAGCGATAGATCGTCGTATGGTCGACCGAAATGCCGCGTTCCGCCAGCATTTCCTCAAGGTCGCGATAGCTGATCGGATAGCGACAATACCAGCGCACCGCCCACAGGATCACATCACCCTGGAAATGGCGCCACTTGAAATCCGTCATCGTTCCGTCCGTCCAATCTCCGCCAAGCATGCTCAAGCTTCACGATTTTTGCAACAGAGCCCTCGAAATAACATCAGTAAACAATATCTACTTAGAAAATGGTTTGTGCTCGGTTGTCAGGTTAGGCCGAGGATATGGCTGGTTTGATACAGGAACACACGCTTCCTTGCTTGAGGCAAGTGAGTTTGTCCGAGTAGTTCAAGACCGACAAAATCTCCAAGTCGCATGCCCCGAAGAAATTGCCTATCGGAAAGGCTGGGTGACGCCAGAGGTCATCGAGAAAGCCGGAAATCTACTAGCAAAGACGAATTACGGCCAATACCTTTTGAGCTTGGTTCACGATGACAGCTACGCCTTGATATAAAAATATGATTTTTAGGGCGTGAACATCCTAGCTGTCTGGCAATATTTGCCGCTTTCCATAGCGAGAGAGGAACATGCTCACGCCTTCGGCAACCACTTTCTCACGTCGCTCCTTCGATGGAGCATCCCCAATACCGATAACTCGTAGCCAAAGAAGGGGCTCGTTCAGCAAACCTAAGAACTGTGAAGCTGCAAGTTCCGCATCTTCGACATGAAGCACGCGGTTCGCACTTAAGGTTCTCAGGTACTCTACCAGAGCTCGCATTGCCGGCGCCTTCCCTGCTTCAAAGAAGGTTGTTGGCAGGTCGGGAAACCGGGTTCCCTCACTAATAACCATACGAAGAAAAGCCACAGCAATCGGCGGTTCCCAAAAATCCACAACGGCATCCCCAATCCGCTTCAGACCAGCCGCCGGATCGCTTAGAACAGACTCATCAGCGGTAATTTCCACAACGGGAAATTCACTCCATACTCGCTCTACGGATGCGATAAACAGCGCCTCCTTGCTTTCGAACTGGTTGTAGACAGTTCGGCGCGCAACTGAGGCCTCCCGCGCAACCAGGTCCATGCTCGTGTCTTCAAAGCCTCGCGCGAGGAAGACGCGCGTTGCGGCATCCAGGATTCCCTCTCGTTTCGGTATGTCGCTGCGAGTTGAGGGACCGGCGCTGCGGGGGGGAATCGCTAATTTCGTTCACGATGATCATCACCTTCCTTGACTGCACTGCACTGTGCAATGTAGTATGTGTTGGAGACTGCACGCACGGTGCAGTGTAAACGAGGAGATAGAGTATGTCAGTCGTAAATTCCAGCGTCGCTTTGCCTGCTGAGGTCTCAAAGGACCGTTTCGCCAGGGGATCTGCTACATTCGCCGCAGTCACCGGCATTCCCACGGAGGAATACCTTGATGGATTTAAGGATAGCTCGCCTGATTTTGGTCGCTATGTGATTGAGTGGGTCTTCGGCGATGTATACAGCCGCACCGATTTGGATTTGAAAACCCGGGAACTCGTTATCATCGCAGCCGGCGCGGCGTTGGGCGCAACGGGAATTGATGTCATCAAATTTCATGTCCCCACTGCGGTACGCGCGGGTGCAACCCGAGACCAGATTTTCGGCGTTCTTACCCAGGTAGCGATTGTTGCAGGTGTTCCCACAGCAATCGCCGCAATTTCGGCGGCGGCACAAGTCTTGGGGCCACACTCTCAGGTCGCTGATGATTCCAGCGTCGCTTTGCCTGCTGAGGTCTCAAAGGACCGTTTCGCCAGGGGATCTGCTACATTCGCCGCAGTCACCGGCATTC
>NZ_PNDV01000133.1:0-2244 GCF_005930865.1 Pseudoalteromonas sp. S554
AAAATCCCTAGAACCCCAAAGAGAGAAGCTTACAAGATTAGCTCCGACGACCAAGGCGATATAACTGTCGCGAAGAGCTAATACGATGATGAATGAGAATGCAGTCAACGCTATCGAGAATGCATTCACCCTATCATAGCCAAACCGATCTATAAGTCCGCCTGCCAAAAGGGAGGCTAGGCCGCCAATGCCGCCCCAAAGCGCAAACAGACCGGTTTCTGCTAAGTCGAAGTTGAAGGGGGCCTGCGCTAGTTTGAAGCTGATTGTCGTCCAGAATGCCGAAAACGCGGCAAAAACGACGGCACCCAAAAGACAAGAAAGGCGGAGGTCTCTTTCTCTACCGAACAAGTGCAAGAGCGACGAAATAAGTGAAAGATAAGGAATAGGTTTAATTGCTGACCTTCGTCGGGGTAATATAACCGGAAGGATAACCGCTGATATCACCATTAGGATTGAAGCGATGAGGTATACGTTCCGCCATCTCAGCGAATTGGCGCCTATGCCAGCGAGCATTCGGGAAAATAGGATGCCGAGTACGAGACCGGTCTGTACCGCTGCTATTACTCGTCCTCGTCTCTCAGGCCGGGTAAGACCGGCTGCAAGCGGTAACACGATTTGGGGTACACATGTACCCATACAGATCACGAAGCTCAGAGTGGCCAGGACACCAAGAGAGGGTGAGAACGAAGCGGCAAAGAGGGCTAGCGCGACACCAGCCAGGAGGTACCTAACCAGCGACCGTGGTTCATTTCGATCCCCGAGAGGAACAACTAGAACGATGCCCAGCGCGTAACCAAGCTGAGAAACCGTCGCAATTGATCCCGCTTCTTGAGGACTGGTTCCAAATTCTGCCGCTATGGCGGGTGACGTGCTCCCCTGAAATGTGACCGATTTTGAGTAGAGTCCGACGCGAAGGAGTCGGACGGATATGAAGCGGAGCAGGTTCAGCGAAGAGCAGATCATTGCGATCTTGAAGGAGCAGGAGGCTGGGATGGCGACGGCGGACGTGTGCCGCCGCCATGGGATCAGCTCGGCGACGTTCTACAAATGGAAGTCGAAGTATGGCGGCCTGGAGGTGTCCGAGGCACGGCGACTGCGCGCACTCGAGGACGAGAACGCGAAGCTGAAGAAGCTGCTGGCCGAGGCGATGCTGGACAACGTGGTGCTGAAGGATCTAGCCACAAAAAAATGGTAACGCCCGGCGCTAAGCGGGAAGCCGTCGCTCATGCTCGTGAACACCACGGGCTGAGCGAGCGTCGGGCGTGCAACCTGGTCGGTGTGAGCCGGCGGGTGATCCGGTATCGATCGTCGCGGCCGGACGATGGTCCGCTGCGGCAGCGTCTTCGCGAACTGGCGGCGGAGCGTCGCCGGTTCGGCTATCGGCGTCTGGGCTATCTGCTGGCGCGCGAGGGCATTACGCCCAACCACAAGAAGCTGTTGCGGGTATATCGCGAAGAGAACCTGCGGGTACGCCGCCGCGGTGGCCGCAAGCGCGCCTTGGGCACTAGGGCACCGATGGTGCTGCCGGATGGACCGAACCAGCGCTGGTCGCTCGACTTCGTCTCCGATACCCTGACCTGCAGCCGGCGGTTCCGCATCCTGTGCGTGGTCGACGACTACACGCGGGAATGCCTGGCGCTGGTGGCGGACACGTCGCTCTCGGGCGTGCGGGTCGCGCGGGAGCTGACGCGGCTGATCGGCATGCGCGGCAAGCCGCATACAGTTGTCAGCGACAACGGCACCGAGCTGACCTCGTCGGCCATCCTGCGTTGGTCGCAGGAGCGGCGGGTCGAGTGGCACTACATCGCCCCGGGCAAGCCAATGCAGAACGGCTTCGTCGAGAGCTTCAACGGGCGCTTGCGCGACGAATGCCTCAACGAGACGCTGTTCACGTCGCTGCCGCATGCCCGGTTCGTGCTTGATGCCTGGCGGCATGACTACAACCACGTAAGGCCGCACTCGAAATTGGGCGGGAGAACCCCCGCCGAGAAAGCCGGTAAACCTGTCTGGGAGCATGCCCCCAGACAGGTTGCCATCACCTCAACTAACCATCATGTAGGAGCCGGACTCTACCTCTGACTGGTAACAATCAGGGGAGCACGTCACGGGCAACATGGACTGGTTGAAGTACACGTTTGCCACAGTCAATGCGGACGCGACAGCCATTAGGCTTATCGCTAATCCGCTGAGCTGATCCTCGGACCTGATATTCATGCCTTGGCACCATCAGCGACCTGAGAGTGT
>NZ_PNDV01000134.1:0-202 GCF_005930865.1 Pseudoalteromonas sp. S554
TTGGCTGGGATACCAGGATTTGAACCTGGGAATGCCAGGATCAAAACCTGGTGCCTTACCGCTTGGCGATATCCCAACAAAGAAATATTTGATAGTTTTAGTTCTAATCAAGAACGTGGTGCGGAAGGAGAGACTTGAACTCTCACATCCTAAGATACTGGAACCTAAATCCAGCGCGTCTACCAATTCCGCCACTCCCGCA
>NZ_PNDV01000135.1:0-468 GCF_005930865.1 Pseudoalteromonas sp. S554
GGAACCTGGGGCTGGATCACCTCCTTATACGATTTAGAACTTATTTGTTCGTAGTGTCCACACAGATGATTGTTATTGTAAAGAGAACAACACTTATTGTTTGGGTCTGTAGCTCAGCTGGTTAGAGCGCACCCCTGATAAGGGTGAGGTCGGTAGTTCAAATCTACTCAGACCCACCACTTCTTCACGAAGTCGGTAACTAAACAATAAGACCAGCATATGTGGGGCTATAGCTCAGCTGGGAGAGCGCCTGCCTTGCACGCAGGAGGTCAGCAGTTCGATCCTGCTTAGCTCCACCACTTTTACTTCTTAAAAATAAATATTCTTTATCGGGCAGCTAAATCGCCTGAGAATAGAGTGTGTTTAATTTTGAGAGGTTTTTGTATCTCTTGCTCTTTAAAAATTTGGAAAAGCTGATAATAAAATTCGTATGAATAACATTGTTATTTGTACAGAGTTTTCTAATGT
>NZ_PNDV01000136.1:0-1290 GCF_005930865.1 Pseudoalteromonas sp. S554
ATGGCAAAAGAAAAGTTTGAACGCGTAAAACCGCACGTAAACGTTGGTACAATCGGCCACGTTGACCACGGTAAAACTACACTAACTGCAGCAATCACTAACGTACTTGCAAAAGTATACGGCGGTGTTGCTAAAGATTTCGCATCAATCGATAACGCTCCAGAAGAGCGCGAGCGTGGTATCACAATCTCAACTTCACACGTTGAGTACGACACACCAACTCGTCACTACGCACACGTAGATTGTCCTGGTCACGCCGATTATGTTAAAAACATGATCACTGGTGCTGCACAAATGGACGGCGCTATCTTAGTAGTAGCTGCGACTGATGGCCCAATGCCACAAACGCGTGAGCACATCCTTCTTTCTCGTCAGGTTGGCGTACCTTACATCATCGTATTCATGAACAAATGTGACATGGTTGATGACGAAGAGCTACTTGAACTAGTAGAAATGGAAGTTCGTGAACTTCTTTCTGAGTACGATTTCCCAGGTGACGACTTACCACTAATTCAAGGTTCTGCACTTAAAGCACTTGAAGGCGAGAAGCAATGGGAAGACAAGATTGTAGAGCTTGCAGAAGCACTAGATTCTTACATTCCAGAGCCAGAGCGTGACATCGATAAGCCATTCATCATGCCTATCGAAGACGTTTTCTCAATCCAAGGTCGTGGTACTGTTGTAACTGGTCGTGTTGAAGCCGGTATCATCAACGTGAATGACGAAGTTGAAATCGTTGGTATCAAAGAGACTACTAAGTCTACTTGTACTGGTGTTGAAATGTTCCGTAAGCTTCTTGACGAAGGTCGTGCTGGTGAGAACATTGGTGCACTATTACGTGGTACTAAGCGTGAAGACGTTGAACGTGGTCAAGTACTAGCTAAGCCTGGTTCAATCAACCCACACACTACATTCACTTCAGAAGTATACGTACTTTCTAAAGATGAAGGTGGTCGTCATACTCCATTCTTCAAAGGTTACCGTCCACAGTTCTACTTCCGTACAACTGACGTAACTGGTGACGTACAGTTACCAGAAGGCGTAGAAATGGTAATGCCTGGTGATAACATCAAGATGACAGTAACTCTAATCGCACCAATCGCGATGGATGAAGGTCTTCGTTTTGCTATCCGTGAAGGTGGCCGTACTGTAGGTGCTGGTGTTGTAGCAACTATCGTAGAGTAATAATTAACGTTTAAGTTAATTGTTAGAAAAAGGTCACTTAGGTGGCCTTTTTTAATGCCTGCAATTTGCCTCACGTGAAGGTGGCGCTCTTACCTCAGGCGTTGT
>NZ_PNDV01000137.1:0-945 GCF_005930865.1 Pseudoalteromonas sp. S554
CCGTTGATATAATCACTCACACTATATTTAGCATCTTTAAAGTTTTCGTATCCAACCTTTGGCATCCACTCCGTTTTAAAGCTTCTAAAAAATCGCTCCATTGGCGCATTATCCCAACAATTTCCGCGCCTGCTCATACTTTGTGTAATTTTATAGCGCCATAAACGTTGACGATATTTTAAACTTGTATAATGACTACCTTGGTCTGAATGAAACATCAGTCCACTTGGCTTACCTCTGCTTTCATACGCGAGTTCAAGCGCTTTTAGCGTTAAGTTAGTATCTGGCGACAACGACATTGCCCAACCAACGACTTTACGTGCAAACAAATCAACAACGACCGCTAAATAGGCCCAGCGATTGCCTGTCCAAATATACGTCACATCACCGCACCACACGGTATCTGGCTCAACAACATCAAATTGTCTATCAAGCAGATTTGGAATTTCAAGGTGCTCATTACCACCGCGTTTATATGAATGTTGAGGTACTTGGCAGCTTTCAAGCTTTAATTTAACCATTAGCTTAGCAGCACGATAACGACTCAATTCAAAATCATTGTTCGTTGCTATTGCCGCGATTGTCCGCGCCCCAGCTGAGCCGCCGCTCATTGCATGTATGGCTTTAACTTCAGCTTCTAGCCTTATTTGCTCTGGCGTCGGCGTTGTATCCCGTATAGCCCAATATTTATAGCTGCTACGATGCACATTGAATACGTTACACAGCACGCTAATTGGGTAACGCTCTCGTTGATTTAGTTTCTCAATTAACGAGAATTGTTCAGGGAGTCGGACATCAAGAGAGCGGTAGCCTTTTTTAATATATCCTTTTCTAATTCAATGCGTTGGATTTGCTTTTTAAGTTCGCGGATTTCAATTTGTTCGGGCGTCATTGGTGAAGCAGATGGTGTCTGGCCATTCCGCTCTTGCTTTAATTGAGTAACCC
>NZ_PNDV01000138.1:0-472 GCF_005930865.1 Pseudoalteromonas sp. S554
CCTTCTACTATGCAAATTGAATACGTTACACAGCACCCTACTTGGGTAACGCTCTCGTTGATTTAGTTTCTCAATTAACGAGAATTGTTCAGGGAGTCGGACATCAAGAGAGCGGTAGCCTTTTTTAATATATCCTTTTCTAATTTAATGCGTTGGATTTGCTTTTTAAGTTCGCGGATTTCAATTTGTTCGGGCGTCATTGGTGAAGCAGATGGTGTCTGGCCACTCCGCTCTTGCTTTAATTGAGTAACCCACTTACTGACGGTTGATTTACCCACCCCCATCGCTTTGGCTGCTTCTTCTTGAGTATAACTTTGGTCAACTACAAGCTGAGCTGTTTCTAATTTGATTGCCGCAGAATACGTTGCGCGTTTTAATTTCGTCATTTTTTCACCCAAATTTGTATGCTTATTAGCATAACATTTCTTTCTTAATGGGTGGCCAAATTAACTATGCCACTACAGCCAGGTGC
>NZ_PNDV01000139.1:0-6163 GCF_005930865.1 Pseudoalteromonas sp. S554
AGCATGGCTTGAAAAGCTCCCAGATTAATTTTTATATACCAACAAAAAAGGAGCGCATGCGCTCCTTTTTTGTTAGCTGAAATTAACTACTTCTTACATCCACTTTAAGCTTTAATTTTTGCCCCGGTTGCAAGTACTTTTGACCTGCTAAATTATTCCATTTGATAATTTCGCTTACCGTTAAATTAAACTTAGACGCAATACGCGCAAGTGAATCGCCTCTTCGTACTTTGTACGTAATCGTGCGATTAGTGCTTTTTGGTACGCTGGTGGTTTTATTTTGTGATTTATACACTGTGAGCTTTTGGTTTAAGCGTAGCACAGCGCTTTTTTTAAGTTTATTCCACTTTGCCAATTCATCCATAGTCACATCGTATTCGCGGCTGATATCCCATAAGGTATCGCCACTTTTTACGGTATGCGAAAGCTTAGTGCGTGATGTTTTATTTGCAGCCATACGCATTTGCTTTGGTAAGTGCTCGCTATTTATTGCACCATCGGTTAACGGGACTAGTAGCTCTTGTCCAATGCGTATCGTATTTGAATCAAGCTTGTTCAAAGATCTAATTGCGCTGGTGCTAGTGGTAAACTTTTTAGCAATTACAGATAAGCTGTCGCCGCTTTTTACCACGTATCGTTGCCAGCGAAGCCTATTTTTAATATCAGTATTGGCAAGCTTTTCAGAAAATTGCTGCGCTTTATCAATAGGTAATAGCAAAGAGTGGGGGCCATTTGGATCTGTAGCCCAACGGTTAAACCCAGGGTTTAATCTGTAAAGCTCTGTTAATGTCATGTCGGCCATTTCGGCGGCAAGTGCTAGGTCTATTTGTGAGCCTACATCAACTACTTCTACTACTTGGGCGTTGATAATGGGTTTCCACTTTACATTAAATTCATCCGAACGTTTTAATAAGTCAGCTAGTGCCAGTAGCTTTGGTACGTAAGCCGTGGTTTCTCTTGGTAAATCTAATGACCAAAAATCGGTGGGCAAATGTTTTTTACGATTTTTTTTAATTGCGCGCATCAGGCGCCCTTCACCGGAGTTATAGGCGGCTATGGCATTGAGCCAATCACCTTCAAGTGTTTTGTGAAGATAAGATAAGTAATCTAGCGCTGCACGGGTTGATTGCACAATATCTCGGCGGCCGTCGTACCACCAGTTTTGTTTTAAATCAAAGCGCTCACCCGTTTGTGGCATAAATTGCCAAATACCCGAGGCGGTTCTGTGAGAGTAGCCAAAGGGATCAAAAGCGCTTTCTACAATAGGAAGGAGCGCAATTTCGATTGGCATCTCGCGTTTTTCCACTTCTTCAACAATAAAGTGAAGGTAAGGCTCTGCACGCTTTGAAATACGGTCTAAATAACGTTGATGCTTCGCATAATAATTTCGCTCGGTCACAACAGGGCGGTTTTGAGGAACATTAATCGACAATTGGTAACGAATACGCTCCCATACATCGTCAAATACCGGCGCATCTTGTTCATCGCTATCTAGTTGTTGATATTGCGCATTTACCATTAATGCATTGTTAATATCATTTGGGCTTGCACCTTCAAGCTTATTATTAGCTTGATTTGCGACCTGAGGGTCAGATTCTAAGGTAGTCAATGTTTGACAACCACTTAGCGCAAGCGCCAAGGTTAGTATAAGAGGAGATTTATTCATAAATACCAATACATCGGGTAAAAAACTCGGCAAATGTTACCTTTAATAAACTAACATTACCACTTTATGACAATTACAGCAGTTAGTAGAAAGTGTTCATGTATTTCAAGTTAATGATTTAAAATAATAAACTTATATGCGCTAAAAATTATCTTTGAACTTTCTCAGAGCAGCAAAGTTATGCCAAGGTTCATTGTTTTTTGTAACCGAGATAAATTCTTTAGGTACTTCCTCTATGATGGTTGGAATGTCGCTGCGCATAAACGGGTTTATTTTAAGCTCTTGGCTTATAGTGGTTGGCAGTGAAATTTTATCTTCTTTCCTTAACTCATCTACCAGCTCACTGTGTGCAAGTAACGATGGATTACGAGGCTCAACAGCTTTAGCAAAAGTTAAATTAGCTTGTGTATATTCGTGGGTGCAAAACACTTTACACCCTGCTGGTAGCGTTTTTAATTTGTTTAGAGAATGCCACATTTGTTCACTCGTACCTTCAAATAAACGTCCACAGCCACCACTGAATAATGTATCACCAGTAAATGCCATGTTGTCATTCACAAAACAAATGTGATCAAGTGTATGCCCTGGAGTTGTGAGCACTTTAAAGTTGATGCCTAAAACATCAATACTATCGCTATCAACCAGTGGATGCGTCACTCCTTTAAAGGGGCTATTTTTAGGCCCATAAACCTGTATTGTTAGGTCATCTTTTACTAGCTGCGCAACGCCATCGGTATGATCGTAATGATGATGGGTAATTAAAATGCCACCCAGTGTTAAGTTTTCTGCTGCGAGATGAGCTAGCACAGGCTCAGCCTGACCAGGATCAACGACCCATGCTTCAGCGTTGCCTTCAGTGGTTAAACACCAAATGTAATTATCTGAAAAGGCTTTAATCGCTTTGACTTGCACCATGTTAAATTGCTCTATAAAGTGACATTTAACGCATAGTATAACGAGCTCATAAAATGAAACCAGCCCTTAGTTTTCAAGAAGGACCCAAACCACTGTCGTGGCAGCAGTTCCCTCACGGGGATTACTTGCAAGCTGATATTGAACGTAAAATGCAATATTGGCTACCACGCATGTTTGGTTACCATATGCTCAAGTTAGGTAATTTAAGCGGTGAGTTAAATACAAGTTTAAGTACTATCAAGCACCAGGTGTGTGTCGCTGAGCCCGGACCATATACAGGGGTAGTGGCAGATATAGATGAATTACCTTTTTACGAGCATAGTGTTGACGCGTGTATTTTGAGCCATTGTTTAGAGTACCACTCTGACCCACATCACATTTTACGCGAAGCTCATCGAACACTCATACCTGGCGGCTACGTTTTAATTACTGGGTTTAATCCGCTGAGCTTGTGTGGGTTGGCTCAAATGTTGCCGTTTAGCGGGCAAAAATTACCGTGGACAGGACGATTTTTTACTCCAGCAAGGGTAAAGGATTGGCTGAATTTATTGGGTTTTGAAATTGTAAGTGACGAGCGGTTTATTTACTCATCACTTGCTAGGGGAAACAGGTTATCACGGTTTGAATTTTGGCGAGCATTTGCCAAGCAGTATTTAAAACCTATGGGTAGTGTTTATATGCTGGTGGCTCGAAAACGCGTTGCGCCCCTTACACCCATAAAGCCTAAGTGGCACGCACGGCCACAATTTGTACCCGTAAAAGGGGCGGGGCTTAGGCAAACTTCAAAGCAGCATTACAAAACGTGCGACCAAAAAAGTGATAACCATTAGTATCAAGTAAATTAAGGCTGGTAGCCCACATCTTCGAGTAAATCTGTGCTGCCAGCTGCATCACGAGCTAAATCGTCGACAATTTCGTTGTACTTATGGCCGCTATGACCTTTAACCCACTTCCAATTTACTGTGTGTTTGCTGCAAGCTGCATCTAGGCGTTTCCATAAGTCCACATTTTTAACTGGCTTTTTAGCTGACGTTATCCAGCCGCGTTTTTTCCAGTTTGAAATCCATGACTCGATACCTTGTTTTACGTATTGACTATCGGTAGTAAGGTTTACAACACAAGCACGGTTAAGTGATTCAAGTGCCACTATAGCCGCAAGCATTTCCATGCGATTGTTTGTAGTGAGCTTATAGCCTTGGCTTAATTTTTTTTCATGGGCGTCATAAATCATAAAAATACCATAACCACCGGGGCCTGGATTACCTAAACATGAGCCATCGGTGTAAATCTCTACGGTTTTTTGCACTGTTTTACCTTGATCTTATGTACAATAAAGTGATTATAGGAAGATACCAGAGTCAGGCTTAATTCGATATGGCACGCAGACAAATAGTTTTAGATACAGAAACAACCGGCATCGACCCTAAACAAGGGCACAGAATTATAGAGATTGGTTGTGTAGAGTTAGTAAATCGTCGTTTAACGGGTAATAACTTTCATGTTTATATTAATCCGCAACGTAGCATAGAAGAAGAAGCGATTGACGTTCACGGTATTACCAATGAGTTTTTACGCGACAAACCGCTTTACCGCGATATTGCACAAGAGTTTTTTGATTATATAAAAGGTGCTGAACTTGTAATTCATAATGCCCCGTTCGATGTGGGCCACATGGATAATGAATTTGCATTGCTTAATCAAGGTTTTCCAAATACGCATGATTACTGTCAAGTTCTCGACACGCTTAAAATGGCGCGTGACTTGCATCCAGGACAAAAGAATAACCTTGATGCGTTATGCCGACGTTACGACATAGATAACGCTAAACGTACCTTGCACGGGGCGTTACTGGATTCTGAAATTTTAGCTGATGTTTATCTTGCCATGACAGGCGGACAAACAAAGTTAAACTTAAATCAAAATAAAGATGATGGTAGTGAGCAACAGCAAGGCGGCATAAGACGTTTAAACAGTGAAAGAGCGCCATTGGTAGTATTACGCGCTACAGATGAAGAGCAAAGCGCACACGAAGCCAGATTGGATCTTGTAAATAAAGAAGGCGGCCAATGCCTATGGCGCGCTGAATAAGGCCTTATAATGAGAATAATGTATTTTGTAACCGTGTTATGTGCACTCAGTTTGTTATCAGGTAACGCATATAGCGCAGAGCAAGTTGAAGTTTTAAAACGGGATGGCCTACAAAATGAAATCCCCTTACTCGACAACCGCTTTCGAATTGACAGCCAAATAGACGAAATCACATTACTCTTTTTCAGAAAACCAGGGACACCTGCCGTTATTTTAGTTAGGCCTGATGGTAGTAAGTATTTTGCCACCAACGCCGTTAGGGATACTAATATTGAATGGTTTGACGAACTTAGCTATGACCTTGTCACCATAAAAAAACCAATGCCAGGTCCTTGGCAAGTTATAGGGAGTATTTTACCAGATAGCAGAATTGTTGTATTGGGTGAAATATCACTACAGGCAGAGCCATTACCTCCCATGCTTTTTAGAGGCGAAACGATAAAAGTAACTGGCCAAATTTTAAATGATGGTGAACCGATTAACGCTAATCTATTTAGAGATGTGGTTAGTCTTAATGTTGACTTTGTAAGTACGAATAACGATAGCTTTGCAAACTTTGGCGCAGGTACACAAGAAGTCGCCGAATTTAAAGACGACGGGCGTGGATTTGATGAACGTCCAAAAGACGGTGTATTTACCGGTGAGTTTAAACTTGTGTTCCCTGAAGGTGAGTGGACCCCAGAACTTTACATTTCTACTCCTTTACTGCAACGCAGAATCGTGCAAGACACCATTATTGTTCACGAACCCCCCTTTGGCTTTAATATCGCGCTTGCAGATGAAAATATTGATGAACATAAATTAACGATCACAACAGACAACAAAATAGTTAAACCAGAAACCGTTATTTTTCAGGGTAAGATTTATTACCCTAACAACGAAGAGCAAATGTTTACTATAAACGCTGCGCCAGGTGAGACAAGAGAATTAATAATTAAAAACTATGACTGGGGGCGCTACAGTGTCGAACTGTCTGTATTTGGTACTAATAACAACGGCCGTGAATTTATGGCCACTTTACCAACCTATAAATTTGAAATAGCCCGGCCAATAGAAGCAGTACCAGAAGTTGACCCTGCAACAATAGTTGAAGCCGAGCAAGCCACCCCCATTGAGCCGGAAGAAGAAAAAATGGCCACATCCACCATTGTGGGCTTAATAATCGGCGGTAATATTTTAATTATACTGCTTGGCTGGTTAGCTATTCGAATATTTGTGCAAAAAAAACCGATTAAAATTAAACTATCGTTACCTTTTTTAAATAAAAAGAAACACGCGAATCAAGATGCGGACGACACAGAAAAAAATCAAGTAGACAAAAATGGTTCAAAAAATGACAAATCAGGTGAAATTTTAAACCTTTCGATGTCAGATGACTAAAAAACCTGTAAAAAAACAAAAAAGCCCTTGACGAAATAGGGGCTGGTTCGTATTATTCACGCCGCTGTCAGGGAGACCTAAACAGCAACGAAAATGCGGAGTGGTAGTTCAGTT